>JAFGIZ010000049.1 GCA_016929365.1 Lentisphaerota bacterium | reverse complement strand
GCATGGCCATCCTCCTTCCTGCTGCTTCCCGCTGCCTTCAAGCTAAACGGCCGCCGCCTTTGCGCTTTTTCGGAGACGCAAATCAGGTTTTCCCCGATGGGCGCCGCGAGCGGGCCGGTCTTATGTTCAAAGGGTTATGAACGCGGAAAGAGATCCCGGTATGACCGGCGCCGCTTTTGCCCCCGCCGAGTCCGTGTCCTATGCCGACGGCTCGATCGTCAGCCGGACCCTGCTGGAGAAAGAGACGGGCAGCCTGACCCTGTTCGCGTTCGACCGCGGGCAGGGCTTGAGCGAACACACGTCTCCATACGACGCCACGGTTTATATCCTGGACGGGACGGCGACGCTCAAGATCGGCGGAGAGCCGATTGACGCTTCGGCCGGCGAGATGGTCATCATGCCCGCGAATGTCCCGCACGATGTTCGCGCCGAGAAGGGTCGCTTCAAAATGCTGCTGGTCATGATCCGTTAGCCGGCGCCGGCGGGAACGGTACGCCCGTGTGCTTCTGTGCCGAAACCAGGTCCTGCTCCGCTGCGGGTGTGTGACGGATTGAGCCACAGGCTGTTCGCGGGGCCTAGGGGATTGCGCAACCCTTTCTGCGTCTTGCCCCGATGGGCGCCGCCCGGTCGGGGCCATAGGATACGGTAAACCACAAAGAGCCGCTGAGGTCGGAAAGGCGGCTCACAACTCCGGAGGGTCTTGATGAACGTTGTCAGGCAATTTATCGATCCGTTACTTCAAACCGTGGGCAGCTACTTGCCCGCGATCGTCGGCGCCGGACTGGTCCTGGTCATCGGCTGGCTCGCGGCTTTGGCGCTGAAACATCTTGTTTCCGCCCTGTTGCGCAAGATCGGCGTCGATCGGCGCATCCAGGACAAGACCGGAACGGCCACGCAACTGGAGTCGTTCGCAAGCGCGTTGATTTACTACGCCGCAATGGTTTACGTTCTGATTCTCACGCTCGGCGTACTCGGCATACAAGGCGTACTGGAACCCTTGAGTGCGATGTTCAGCCGCTTTATCGGGGCACTCCCAGATATCGTCGCCGCCTTGCTTCTGGGGCTGCTCGGCTATGTACTGGCGCGGATTTGTGCAAACGTCATCCAGGCACTGGCGGCGGGACTGGACAAGGTGCTGCCCAGACTGGGACTGCCCGAAACGTTCAGCCCGTCCAAACTGCTGGGTCAGCTTGTCTTTATCGTCGTCTTTGTGCCGATTCTCGTTTCGGCCCTGGACGCGCTACAGATTGAGGCCGTCTCGAAACCGGCGACCGAGATGCTGGGCACCCTGATGGCTGCCATTCCGCAAATTCTGGCCGCGGCCCTGATCCTCGCGGTGGCCTACGTCGTGGGCCGGTTCGTCACGCAGTTTCTCGGCAACCTGCTCGCTAATCTCGGGGCCGACAGCCTGCCCCGGCGGATCGGTCTCGGTGCGCTTTTCCGGAATACGTCGCTTTCCAGGACGTGCGCCGGTGTGGCGTTTTTCTTTATCATGCTCGCCGCCACGGTGTCGGCATCCCAGAAACTCGGGTTCCCGGTCCTGACCGATATTATCGGGCAACTCCTGGTCTTTGCCGGAAACGTAGTCCTGGGACTGGTCATCCTCGGCGTCGGCACCTGGATCGCCAACCTGGCTTACGGCGCGCTTTCCAACACATCCGCCGGCGGGGCCGTGGCCGCCATCGCGCGCGTCGCCATCATGGTTCTCGTGCTGGCGATGGGACTGCGGGCAATGGGCATCGCTCCCGATATCGTCGACACGGCGTTTCTGTTGAGTCTCGGAGCCGTCGCCGTAGCGTTCGCCTTGTCCTTCGGTCTCGGCGGTCGTGAAGCGGCCGGACGCCAGCTCGACTACTGGCTCAAGAAACTACGCAAAGACGAATCGGGCTCCTGAAGGAACCCGGGAAGCGCCGACGACGACGGCCAGCAGCTCGCTCCGGAACCTTGCCGGGGCACGGAGCCGGCGCGGGCCGGTGACGCCTTGGCGCCGTGTCCCGGCGCGCGTACCCGCGGAGTTCGCAAAACCTCAAGGCAGCGCAACCCCGACCCGGTAGTACCGCCGTGCCACCCCGTTCGTGTCACGCAGTACAGCCGGGTCCGACCCGGCATACACCGCCGTCCGGCCCGGAACATCCTGCCAGCTGCCGCGGAGCAGGTTGGTGCGGGTCTGCAGCGTGTACCGCCGGTCCGGTGAAGCGCGGCAAGTCAAGACCACGCCGGCGGCGGCGTTCGATATGCCCGCGATCCTGAAGCGCGAACCCGCATTGGTCGTGAAGACGCCCTCCCCTTCCCCTTGATAGTACACCGCCCCCGCGGGGGTTCCCCACGCCGAATTACCCAACCCCGTACCGGCAGCCGTCACCTGATTGCACAGGATCCCGTAACAGCCCGCACCGATGCAGGTATCGTCAAAACGGTCGAACGACGCGCCGTTATGGTAACGAGCCGCTGCCGGCCCTGTCCAGTCCCCCCGGGGGTCCGGATCCCCTAGAACGGGCAGGTCCCCGTCGGGCAGGTTCCGGTGGAACAGGCGCCGGCGCCGGGCCCTTCCGCGACCGAGGCGTTGAATGTGGAGATCTGCTTGACCGGGTTGCGCGCGCCGCATTTCGGGCAGGTTTTCGCCCCGTCCGCGAGCGTCCGCGCCAGGTGCTCGAAGGTGTGTCCACATTTCTTGCACCGGTATTCATAAATCGGCATCGTTTTCCTCCTCTCCCGATAGAATATCACGATACGCCGCCCCCGCAAACTCATGCCAAGGGCTGTTGTCCGCCATGGCTAACACTAAGCAGCACGCGAAAACTGTCAAGCCGGGACGATCCGCGGCGAGGGCGTCCCCGCCCCGGCAAAGGCTGTCTCGCGTGCCGCCCCTCTCGCAGTCTGCCATGCCTTTCCGCCGGGGTCTTGCGGAATGACACGCAGCGTTCCGTCCGCGTCTGCAAACACAATTCACTTATCTCATTGATTAAAAGCGTCTTACACACTTTCGCGCCATGCTGGCACGGCTCATGCATTACCTATGACCCGAAACATGCAAAAACGCATGGTAACGGCATAAAGGAGGTAAGCACAATGCCAGGTGGAGATGGAACAGGACCGGGAGGCATGGGCCCGATGACGGGCCGCGCGGCGGGATTTTGCGCCGGCTATTCAATGCCGGGGTACATGAACCCGTTGCCCGGCCGCGGATTCGGCTACGGCCGCGGCCGCGGTTTCGGACGGGGGTTCGGATTGGGATTCCGGGGCGGACGCCGCTGGGGCGGCTACGGGGGTATGCCCTACGCGGCTCCCGCGTATCCCTATGGCGGAGCCATGCCGCCCTACGCGGCGTATGGCATGGGCCCCACGCCCGAACAGGAAGCCGACGCCCTGAAGGGCCAGGCGGAGTACTTCGAGGATGCGCTGCAGGGCATCAAGCAGCGTATCGCGGAGCTGGAAGCCAAGAGCGCGGACACGCAAGAACAATAAGCACATGGACAGAAAAGGGCTGCGGCCCATCCCCCCGGGGACGCACCGCGCCTTTTTCACCTAGTCAAGGGAGGTATGTCATGCCTGGAGGCGATGGAACAGGACCCGGAGGCGGAGGTCCCGGAACGGGACGCGGCATGGGTATGGGCCGGGGCCAGGGCCGCGGCCGCATGGGCGGTCTTGGACTGGGCGCCGGCGGAAACTGTGTGTGCCCCAAGTGCGGCAAGTCGGTTGCGCATCAGCGCGGTACGCCGTGCTATCAGCTTAAGTGCCCGAGCTGCGGAACGGCCCTGACGCGGGCACGCTAGGGGACCCGGCGCGGCGGGGGTGCATACGGTGCCCATCATGCGTCGCGCCATGGATCAGGAGGAGTACGTCAGGATGGTTATTACCATAGCCAGTGGAAAGGGCGGCACGGGCAAAACAACGTTCGCAGTAAATCTCGCCTATTCGCTTGCCCTGCGGGAGCAAACCCGCGAGGCAAGCGATCGCCGCCCCGTGCGGCTGCTGGACTGCGATGTCGAAGAACCCAACGACCACCTTTTCGTGCAGCCGTCGTTTACCGAGGAAAGAACCGTGTCCGTGCCCAAGCCCGTCTGGGACCCGGCCCGCTGCACGGCCTGCGGGAAATGCGCCGAGGCATGCAACTATAACGCCATTGCCGTGGTCAAAGGCAAAGTCCTGATTTTCAACGAGCTGTGCCATTCCTGCGGCGTCTGCTCCTACGTCTGCCCCGAAGACGCGCTTTCCGAGCAGGCAACCGTGATCGGCACCGTCCAGGCCGCGCCTGCGCATGAACCCTTCTTTTTTGCGCACGGCATGCTCAATATCGGTGAAGCGCTGGCCCCTAATGTTGTGCGCGCCGTCAAAGCGTTCATCGACCCGGAAGCGGTCAACATCATTGACGCCTCGCCGGGGACGGCCTGCCCCGTCGTCGAGGCGGTGGAAGGGGCCGACGCCGCCCTGCTGGTGACCGAACCCACCCCCTTCGGGCTCAACGATCTGAAACTGGCTGTCGGCCTGACGCTGAAACTTGGTGTTCCGACCGGCATCATCGTTAACCGGTCCGACGGCCGGGACACCCTCATTGCCGATTACGCCCGCGACGTGGGGCTGCCCATCGCGGGACGGATTCCCTTCAAGCGGAAATACGCGGAAGTGTATTCGGAGGGCAAGATCCTGGCCGAATGGTTTCCGGAGCTGCGCGCCAATTTCTTGAACATCTACGACAATCTCGCGACAGCCCGGCCGCCGGAGCCCAAGGCCGATGTATTCGAGCTTGCCGAAGGCGCCCCGGCGCCGTTCGCCAAAGGCAACGCGCCCGCTTACAAGGAAGTCACCGTCATCAGCGGCAAAGGGGGTACGGGAAAGACCACCGTCGTCGGATCCCTGGCCCACCTGGCCGAACACAAGGTTCTGGCCGACAACGATGTGGACGCCGCCGACCTGCATTTGCTCCTGACCCCCGAAGTCCGCGAAGGGCACGATTTTGCCGGCGGCATCAAGGCCGAGATCGATCCCGCCAGGTGCACGGCCTGCGGGAAATGCGCGGAGGCCTGCCACTTCAAGGCCATACGCAGGGACGGCCCCGCCGGCGATAAGGCCGATGTTACCTACCGTATCGAACCCTTGGCGTGCGAAGGCTGCGGGTTATGCCCGCGCGTCTGCCCCGCGGGCGCGATCCGGAGCGAACGGAACGTAACCGGCCGCTGGTACGTCTCCGGAACCGACTACGGCCCCATGGCACACGCCCGTCTCGGCATTGCCGAAGAAAATTCGGGCCGGCTGGTCACCCGGGTGCGCAACCGTGCGGCGCAGCTGGCCGATGAATTGAAACAGGAACACATCCTGGGCGACGGGCCGCCGGGCACCGGGTGCCCGGTCATTGCCTCGGTTTCCGGAACCGACCTGGTGGTGATCGTTACGGAACCGACGGTTTCCGGAGTGCATGACATGGAACGTGTCATGCAACTCGCGGCCCACTTCGGCGTTCCGGCCCTGGTGGTCATCAACAAAGCCGACCTCAACACACGGCAAGCCGGCCGGATTGACGAGATCGCGCGGGCACACGGATCGCGCGTCATCGGCCGGATCCCGTTCGACCGCGCCGTCAACGACGCCCTCATGGCGGGCCAGACAGTCATCGAGTACGGAGACGGCCGTGCGGAGCAGGCCATTCGCGCGGTATGGCGGGAGCTTCAGCAGATATTGGCCGGAGATGCTTGACCCCGGCTGCAAAAAAGCGGATAGACCCAGCACGTACCGGCCGGCGCGCGTTGCGCGCAGGCGGTTGGGCTTTACAACGAAAACGCGGAAAGGCCGGCAGCGGACGCGTGAGCAAAACCCGTCTTACGGTACTGGTTGAAAACACGGCCCAGGGGCACGGCCTGCTGGCCGAGCACGGCCTGTCGTTCTGGATCGAGACCGGATCCCGCCGGATCCTGTTCGACGCGGGGCAAACCCGCATTCTGGCCCGCAATGCGGACCGTTCAGGCATCGACGTATCTTCAGCGGATGCCGTTATCCTCAGCCACGGCCACTACGATCACACGGGCGGCCTGCCTGCCGTCGCGCGGCCTCGGCCCGGGCGGGACCGGGCGCCGTGCCCCGTCTATCTTCATCCGCAGGCGCTCGCGCCCAAATATGCGCGCAACCGGGACGGCACCGCGCGTTCTATCGGCATGCCCGATGCCGCCCGGCGGGCCTTACAGGACGCTTTCGAGATGCGCACAACGGAAGCGCCGACGGAAATCGGAGACGGGCTGACGGTCACGGGCCCTATTCCCCGGGTCACGGATTTCGAAGACACCGGCGGCCCGTTTTACAGCGATGCGTCCTGCCGCGCGCCGGACGCATTGACCGACGATCAGGCCGCCTTTCTGGAAACCGCCGCGGGGACGGTCGTGTTCCTGGGGTGTGCGCACGCCGGAATCGTCAATACGCTGTACCGGATCCGGGATCTGACGCCCGGCCGGCGTATCCATACGGTCATAGGCGGCCTGCACCTCGCGGGTGCGGGGAAAGCGCGCATGGAAAAGACCGTCGACGCCTTGCGGGCGTTCGACATAGCAAGACTCTTCCCGCTGCACTGCACCGGATTCCAGGCCGCCGCGCGGTTGTGGACGGCTTTTCCGGACCGCGTCGCGAGCGGCCCCGTCGGCACGCGCCTGGAGTGGCCGGCATGACATCCCCGGGGCCCGGAAAACAGACGGCGGCCGAACAGGAAGCCGGCCGGCAACGTATCGCCGGAATCAAGCACCGTATCCTCGTGCTGTCCGGAAAGGGCGGCGTCGGGAAAAGCTCCGTCGCCGCGAACCTGGTCCTGGCCCTGGCGGCGCAAGGCAGGCGCGTCGGCCTGCTGGACGTGGATGTCCACGGGCCCAGCATCCCGCGCATTCTCGGCGTCGACGGTTTCCCGGCCGAGCTGGCCGGGCCCGACCGCGCGTCTGCCCTGCTGCAGACCATCCCCGTAACGGACCGCCTCCGCGTCATGTCACTCGGGTTCCTGCTGGAGAACCGCGACACGGCCGTCATCTGGCGGGGGCCGATGAAGTACAGCGTCATCAAGCAGTTCATCGAGGACGTGGACTGGGGCGAGCTCGACTACCTGGTCGTGGATTCGCCTCCCGGCACGGGCGATGAACCGCTGTCTGTGGCGCAGCTTCTCGGGACGCCGGCGCATGCGGTGGTCGTCACCACGCCCCAGGAGTTATCCCTGGCCGACGTCCGCCGTTGCGTCACGTTCTGCCGCAAGGTGCAGGTGTCTTTGCTGGGGCTGGTGGAAAACATGAGCGGGTTCGTGTGCCCCCATTGCGGCGGCAAGACCGATATTTTCAAGAGCGGCGGAGGCCGGAAGCTCGCCGCGGAAATGAATGTCCCTTTTCTCGGTTCTATTCCGCTGGACCCCCGCCTCGTCGAAGCGGCCGACGCGGGCACGGCATACCTCGAACGCTTTCCGGATACGGAAACCGCCCGGGCCTTCCAACACATCGTGAAGGCTGTCGTCACCGCCGCGGAGCCGGAATAGGCTGCAGCTGCCGCCCCTGCCGATTGACGGGCCGGGGAAACCGCCCACCCGGCGTGCTGAAACGTGCAGGCTCTTGGCGCAACACGATTTCATCCAGGTCAACCTCGCCCAGCACCCGTATGGAAGGTATCCGGCGGGGTTTCAGATGCCGGCCGGCGGCATGAAACAGCGTTTCCGTGTCCACATCCAGGCGGTGCCATTGACCGTCGGCGCGGTACCGCGGTGTGGCCCCGGTGAGATAGGGCACGTCATAGCCGGCCTGTGCCTGACCGTAGGGGATATCGGGGCCCTGGTCCGCCCGCCGGCTGCCGTTTTCTGCAGGCTGGAGGCAGACCACGGCATAGGGCCGGCGCCTGTCCTCAGCGTAGGGCGCTTTTCGCGCCGCTGCATCCTCGATAACGGGTGCCGGTGCGAGATCGTCCACTTCGACACGCAACAGCACCACCGCGTTGGTGTCTCGCGTTCGAATATCAAACGACAGCGTCTGCTTGCGGACCAGCCGCCTGACGGGCTGAATCCGGCGTTCGTGCCACGGTTGCACTGCATCCCCTGCCCGGCGGAGCCGGAGAAACGAACGCCCTCCCTCCCGCACGATGCCGGTGTCCGCGTCGCCGACGGGAAACCACCAGGCATTCGGCGCGCCGGACTCAAAACGGTCCTCCAACGCGGTTCCCGGGGGCGCCGGCGGGCGCTCGGCCAGCACAATCAGGGCGCGTCCTTCCGGGATCAACCAGTCACCCTCCACCGTTTCTCCCTCCGGTGTGTACCCCTTTTGCTGCGGGGTAAAGATCCTGTCGCCCTGTGCCGAAGGCGCGACAACCACCAAGCCCTTATCGTAACGGCGCATCCAGAGCCCGTCGCGCCGGTACCGCCGCCCCGATGGAGCACCCAGGTCCAGATCGTAATCCGCATAGTACGACAACCCCCAGGTCCGACCGTGCGCGCCGCTCCGGAGCTGAAAATGGCTGTGATACTTGAACGTCGAGAGCGGCGTCATGCCGAGCAGGAAGCACCCCAGCCCGTAGCGCTGGACCAGGTAATCCTCCTCGTACCCGAGGTACACGTAACGGCGGGACCGCGCATAGACGCCGTAGATAAGGTCGGGATGAGATTCCATGACATCCAGGATATCCAGGACGTAGCGAGCGAATTCCCGGTCCCTGTCTTCCGGGGTCCGCGGCGGGTGAACGTAATAACCGAAGTACTCGACCGCCGCGGCATCCGTTTCGTTCAACAGTTTCGCCTGATCGGCCAGCAAGCCGTCTCGCATGGGCCACAATCCGTTAATCAGCACCAGCTTACCGTCAGGCAGCGCGAAGCGCAGGCGACGCAAGTAATCCTCCGACGCCTGAGCCCACGCCGCGGTGAACGCGTCTCCCCGCCCCGCTGCCTCCGCATGCCGCGAACTCAGACTGCGGTGGTACATGTCGAAAGCCACGCCGTCGACGCCCAGCCGCGCGACGGCGTCCATCGTGCTCCGCAGGGCCGCCTCCCGGCAGGCTGGAAGTGTGATGTCCGGCAGGCGCGATGCGTTGTGGCGGTGCGGCCGTATCGGCCGGCCCGCCTTATCACAAAGCGCCCATTCGGGATGCCGGCGCACGTCCTCGTAAAACAATCCGCCCGTACGGGGGGTCGGCAGGAACATATGGTGGTAGCGGTAAAACAACACCGGCATCGCGGGGTTGGCCGCCTTCAGCCGGGCCACACAGTTGGTATAGTCAAAATAAGGATGCGGGCCTTTAACCGCCGCGTTGAGTACGACAAAGGACGCCCTTTGCCCGATCCACTCCACGACCTCCGGCGTAAAGATCGCGTTATCCGAGCAGCCCAGCCAGAAACCGATACGGACGGTCCGCTCCGGATACGGCAGCCGCCCGGAATGAAAAGTCGCCGAGCCTCCGGACGTTCCAGACGCCAATCCACAACCCGCCGCCAGACAGAGACAGGCTACGTGGAATCGGGCGTGTTGCATCACCGCACTGCACTTTCCGCAACGGTCCTCATGCGCCGGCGGAGCCCTCCGGCGGGCCGCCGCAGGCTTCAAGCAGTTCCGGAATGTCAACCGGCTGCCCGGACGCCACCGAGCGCTCCGCGGCCACGCCGAGGACCACCGACCAGAACCCCTCCTCGACCGTCGGATAGCGTCCCGCCGTCCCGTCGACCGCGTCGGCAAACAGCTTCAATTGCTTCGGGCTCGACCCGCTGTGCGCGCCGCCCTGCCGCCAGCGCGTCACCAGCTCCGCGTCCGGCACACCGTTGTCCGCCCGGATCCGGATCCGGGCGGACTCCCCGTCGTCGCCCTGGAAACGCCCCCGGTCGCCGTTCAGGCAGATGCCCTCCGCGTTTTCGAAGGCAAACATGCAGAAGTCCAGGCACGCCCGGATCCCGTTCTCGTATTCCACAATGACATAGGCGCTGTCGAGGATGTCGGAGCGCTCGCCCTTGTACACGAAGTCCTTGTAATGAACGGCCGCGCGGCCGGAGGCGAACACGCGCCGCGGGCGCGACCGCGCAAAGACGTTGAAGAGGTCGAAGTAATGGCAGCACTTCTCCACCAGCGTTCCGCCCGAATACCGGGAAAACTTGTTCCACTGGCCGGCCTTGTTCAGGAACGGGCCGCGATGCTCGTGAATGCGGAGCATCTTGATATCTCCCAGCGACTTCCGGACAAAAGCCTCGTGGTAAGCCTGCAGATAAACGGGTTTCAGTCGGTATTCCAGGAACAGCATGACCACGCGCGGGTAGTCCTTCACGGCCCGGACCATCGCCCGGGCATCTTCGATCGTCGTGGCCATGGGCTTCTGCAGGAGGACGTGCTTGCCCGCGCGAACCGCGCGTTCCAGCATCTCCCGGTGGGTGTGGTTCGGCGAAGCGATGACGACGGCATCGACCGACCCATCCGCGAAAAGCGCATCGGGCGAATCATAGACCCGGACATTTTCGGGGTGTTCCAGGCAGCGCAAGGCCGTGTCGATACTGCGCCGCCGCGTGTCGTACAGGCCGCGCACCGCGCCGCGCCCCTCCCGGATCAGGCCCAGCATGTTGCCCTGGCCCGCCACCCCCGCGCCCACGACCGCAAAGTGGAAATGCGGCGTCTCGGGGCGCGGCGCCCCGCCGCCGTAGCGCGCATCGATGTCTTCATCTTCCAGGTAATCGAACATCCCCGGCCGCGGGCCCCGCGGTCCGGCCAGATCGGTCTTCAGCTCCGTGTCTCGCGGCATTATTTCCTCCTGGCTGGCTGACACACGTCGCAACGCTAGCACCGCCGCACGGCAACCGGCAATGCCAAACGCCGCCGCGCCGGGACGGGGCGTTCCGGTTCGGCTCTTGACGGGGCGAATTCGTTCCATTATCAACTAGTAAACATCGGGGTTCATACGGTTAAAGGAGACGATTGGTGAAGCTGGCCTGTCAGACCATTACCTGGGGCAACACGATTACCGAAAACCTGCCGGAGATTTTACGCGCCGTGGCGGCAGCCGGATACAGCGGCGTCGAGATCGGGTTCCGCCACCTGGCGCCCCGCGCGGCGGCCGAGGTCCGCGACCTCGCGGCGGCCGAAGGGCTGACCCTGGCGGCGACCCACCTGGGCGGCAATCTCGAAGACACCGCGCAGGCGGAACACGAACAGGGGATGATCGGCGCGGTGCTGGATTACGCCGCCGTCACCGGCACACGCCTGGTCATGTACTCCGGCCTGCGCTACCAGGACGACGACCAGCTGGCCCGCGATATCGCCATGATCAACCGCGCGGCGCGGCTCTGCGCCGAACGCGGCGTCGCCCTGCTCTACCATAACCATAACTGGGAATTCGAAAACGGCCACCGGGTCATGAACGCCCTCCTGGACAACGCCGTTCCGGAGCTCGGGCTCTGTCCCGATGTCGGCTGGGTGGCCCGGGGCGGCGTGGATGTCCTGCCGTGGCTCAAGCGCGTCGCCGACCGCATCGGCGCCGTTCATTTCAAGGATTTCGGGTCCCTCGACGAGGGGGTCCACACCGTGGAGCTCGGCGAAGGCCTCGTTCCCCTGGCCGACGTCGCGGACTGGCTGAAGTCCCGTGACACGGACCTGTGGGTCATTGCCGAGCAGGACACATCCGCCCTTCCGCCCGCCGAAGCGGCGCGCCGCAACGCGGCGTTCCTGAAGCACGTGTTCGGCCAATCCTGACAGCGGCTGCGGCGCCGCCGTGAAAGCCGTAACATGAAAGGACAACGGAATGAACGATCTTAAAGTCGCGATCATCGGATGCGGGGCGCGGGGCAAAGGCCACGCCGCGGTCTGGAAAACCACGCCCGGCGCGGAAATCGCCGCCGTCTGTGACATCGACACGCAGCGCCTGAAAGCCCTGGCGGAGGACACGGGCGCCGCACCGTACGAAGACTGGCGCCAAGCCGTCCTGCATGAAGGCGTCAACGCGGTCACCCAGGCCGTTCCCTCGCACCTGCATTGCGAGGTAACCTGCCTGGCGGCCGAACACGGGCGGCACGTCTTCGGCGAAAAACCCCTGGCCTTGACCCTGGAACAGGGCCAACGCATGGCGGCTGCCGTAAAGAAGCACGGCATCGTCTTTATGCCGTGTTTTCAGAACCGCGACGGCACGGCCTTCAACAAGTACCGCGAGGTCGTCCGCAGCGGCGCCGCCGGCGGGCCGGTCATGCTGCGCTTTTCCGATATCCGGGAGGTCCGGCCGAAAACCGCCATGCACCGCGAATCCGAGAACGGGGGCGTGGTGATTGATATGGCCTGCCACATCTTCGATATCATGCGTTATATTACCGGCGAAGAGCCCCGCACGATCTTCGCCACCGGCAACGTCTACGGCCGCGGCAAGGCCCGCCTGGAGGGCATCGAGGATCTCGCCGTGGACGAAGCCGGGATCGAGGCCGTGTACGGCGGCGGCCACCGGCTGCAGATGTACCTGAACTGGGGCATGCCCGAGAACTTCCCCGGCATCGGCGAGCCGCACATGCTGATCGGCCCCGAACTCGCCATGCGCGCCGCCGGCAAGGACGTCGAAGTGATCTACGCCGACCACCGCGAAACCTGGCCGGGGCCGGACCGGCCGCAGGACCGGCGCATCGAGCGCTTCTGCGCCGCGGTGCGCGGCGAAACCGAAACGGATATCACGGTGGACGACGGGCTGATCGCGCTGCGCTGCAGCCATGCCGCGCTGGAATCCGCCCGCACGGGACGCGTTGTCGCGCTGTAGCCGTACGCCGCTTAAAACAGCAGCCGGACCAGCCGGCGGGGTTCCAGCCGGAACGGGCTGCCCCGCCCCTGGAAAAAGCCGTGCGCCTCGATCAGGTGCACGCTCAGGTCGGACCACCGCGCCGCGTCCCCGGTGTCCGTCCGCCGGGCCTCGACAATCGTCTTGAAGTAGCGCCCGGGATGGTCCCACGGACAGGGGATGCGCCCCCGCGCTTCGATCATCCGCGCTTCCACCGCGCCACCCGCCGGCACCCAGGTTTCGATCCCTTCGCGCGCGCGCGCGCCGATTTCCCGCATGCGCGCCGCAACCTCCCCGCGCGTGCGCCCCGCCCGTTCCAGCGCCGCGGCGTCGTCCGCAAGGATCTCGTCCAGGGGGCGGTCGTCGTTACCCAGAAACCCCCCGGCCACGAGTTTCGAGGCCCGCAGAACCGCTTCCAGCTTCGCCCGTTCCGGATCCCGTTTCATGGCTTACCTCTTTCCCGTCTCGTGTGCCGCTTGACTAATCCATGTAAAACAATAGCCGTCACTTCGAGCGAAGTCGAGGGATCTCCATCTCCCTGCAATAGGTCACAGTATTTGCGACGACGTGTACCAAGGTGTTTCATGAACGGATTTGGCCATCACAGCACTAGCCGAATGTGTCATAGTAAATCTTGTCCTCCGGCATGCCCAGATCCGTCAGGACCCGCACAGCGGCCTGAATCAGTCCGGGGCTGCCGCACAAATAGCCTTCGTGGCCCGCAAGGTCCGGCAGGTTCCGCCTGGCCGCGTCCGTCACCAGGCCCGTCTCGCCCTGCCAGGCGCCGCCCGCTTCCGGATGCGCGACGACCGGTACGAACCGGAAACCCGGCAACGCCTTCTCGAACGCCGCCATCTCGTCCAGGTAAAACAGCTCATCCGCCCGGTTCGCCCCGAAGAAATAGGTCGCCTCGCGCGCGATGCCTTCGTTTTGCATCTGGTGCAAAATGCATTTGATCGGCGCCATACCCGAGCCGCCCGCAACGAAGATCATCGGCGCTTCCGTCTTCGACAGCCGGAAGTCCCCGTACGGCCCGTTGAATGTCACATGGTCGCCCTCCTGCAGGTGCTCGAAACACCACGTCGTGCAAATGCCGCCCGGAACCAGGCGGATGACCAGCTCCACGTGCTCGCGGTCCGCCGGGTCCGAAGACATCGAGTAAGCCCGGTATACCTCCTCGTTCCCGTCGTACGACGGGGTGAACAACTGGAGATACTGGCCGGGCGTATACTCGATGCGCGCCGGATCGCGCAGGGCGAAACGGAATTCCTTGATATCGTGCGTCAAGTCCCGGATCGAGGCGCACGTCGCCGCAAATTCACGGACCCGGAACAGGTGTTCCGGGATCTCGATCCGCAACGGTCCCCGCACTTTGACCTGGCACGACAGCCGCACCCCGGCCGCCCGCTCCGCCGCATCCAGGTACGGCTCTTCGGTCGGCAGCAGCGGCCCCCCGCCGTCGAGGACCTTGAGTTTGCAGTAGGCACAGGTTCCCCGCCCCCCGCAGGCGCTGGGAATAAAAATCTTCTGCTGCGACAGCGTCTCGAGCAGCGACTGCCCGCCCTGCGCCGTGAGGGTGCGCTCGCCGTTGATCAGGATTTCGCATTCGCCGTAGTTTCGAATAATCCGCTCGGCCAAGACGAGCAGCGCCGCCAGGCCGCCGGCTATGCCGCTCACCGCCAGAATCCCCGCCGCCGTGGCCAGCATTCCGCTATCCTCCCAGCACGCCCGTAAACCCGATAAACGCCAGCGCCATCAGCCCCACGATAATCAGCGTGATACCCGGCCCGCGCAGCCCCCGCGGGATCCGCTCCTCCGCGAGCTTCTCCCGGATACCGGCCATCGCCAGGATCGCCAGCATCCAGCCGATGCCGCTGCCGAATCCGAAGGCCACGGCGTTGAGCAGCGTATAGCGGCGGATAACCATGAACAGCGATCCGCCCAGGATCGCGCAGTTGACCGTAATCAGCGGGAGGAAAATGCCCAGCTTCTGGTAGAGCACCGGGCTGTACCGTTCGAGCACCATCTCCACGAACTGCACGAAAGCCGCGATCATGATAATGAACATGATGAACCGCAGGAACTCCAGGTTCAGCGGAACCAGGACTTTCCAGTAGATCAGCCAGTTCAGCACCGAGGTGCCGGTCAGCACGAACACGACCGCCCAGCCCAGCCCCAGCGCGGTCTTGACCTGCCGCGAGACGGCCAGGAACGGGCACATGCCGAGAAACTTCGCCAGCAGAATGTTGCCCGTAAAGGCCGCGCTGAACATCACGACGAGCGGCTGCAGTATACCGGCTTCAGGATTCATGATCCCCCTGCCACGAACGGAACACCCACACGGCAACGGCCAGCATGAAAAACGCGCCGGGGGGCATAACCATGATGATCCACTTGTCCCAATAGGGACCGGAAAAATACGGCACCGCCGCGCCCAGGATCGTGCCCATCCCCAGCAACTCGCGCGGGACGGCGATCGCCAGGAGCACGAAACTGTAGCCGACGGCATTGAAGAACCCGTCCAGCAGCGCGACGCCGGGCGACTGATTGTTGGCGCAGGCCTCGGCACGGCCCATGACGATGCAATTGGTAATAATCAATCCCACGTAAGGACCGAGATTCTCGCTCATATCCGGCCACCAGGCCTTCAGCGAGACGTCAAAAATGATCACGTAAAACGCGATCACCAGTGTCTCGACCATCATGCGGATGTTGCGCGGCGTCAGCGCACGCAACAGCGAAATGGTCAGGCTGCTCAGGCTCAAGGTCAGAATCAGCGCCGCGCACATCACCGCCGTATTGAGTACCATGTTGGTTACGGCCAGCGTGCTGCAAATCCCCAGGATCTGGCGGAAGATGGGATTATTGTCCCAGAGCCCCTCCCGGGCCAGCCCGCGGACGGATGTATTCTGTTTCCCGTTCATCCGGACATATCCCCCGCGGCCGCGCGCCAGGCCGCGATGGCGTCGTTCAGTATCTTCTCCAGGCGCGTGCAGGTCTGCGTCGCCCCCGTGATGGCGTGCACCTCCCCCGCTTCCGCCGGGGTGCCCGCCGGGACCAGCGCAAGCGCCCGTGCTCCCACTTTGAGGCCGAGCCCCTCGAAACGGCCGCGGAAGGCCGGGGTGGTGATCTCCGCGCCCAGCCCCGGCGTCTCGCGCTGCTCGTAAAACGCGATGCCCCGCACCGTCTCCCCGTCCGCGTCCAGTCCGATCACCCCCTTGATCACGTCCCAGAACCCCTGCCCCTCGAACGGCAGGGCATAGACCGCCTTGCCGTCCGCTGCGCGGTACACGTAAGCGCCGCCCGTCCCTGCCGACGGCGCCTCCAGGCGCTCGGTAAACACCCGGTGCACATCGCCTTCCGCGTCCAGCCCCGCGGCGCGCAGCACGGCGCGCTCAAAGCGGATACGGCGGTTGGCCTCCACCCGCTCCTGCGTCCCGCGGGCCAGTCCCACCAGGATGGCGGTAAACACCAGCGTCACGGCAAACATGTAGACCGCGGGGTATTCCGCCCGGTCCCGCAGCCCCTTCCGCGCGGACGCCGCCGTCATGCCTGCCCCCGGGCCCGGACCGCGTGGTCGATAATGGGGGCAAACATGTTGCCGATCAGGATCGAAAACATGAGACCGCCGTTAAAAATCGAGAAATTGCGGATCACCACCGTACAGGCGGCGATCAGGGACGCATAGAAGATGCGGCCCCACGTGGTTTTCGCCGACGAGACGGGATCCGTGACCATGTAAAACGCCCCGAACAGGAATCCGCCCCCCAGCACCGCCGGCAAGGCGTCCGGCACGGGCTGTACGCCCAGCCAGTGCAGCCCCTGGTTCAACGCCGCGTACACGGCGACCGTGGTGACCATCAGCGTGCGGTTCGCGGTTTTCGTCCAGAACAGGTATATACCCCCGAGCAGAATCAGCCCCGCGCTGGTCACCCCCATCGTGCCGTCGATGCGGCCCAGGAAGAGACGGTTCCAGAGGTCGGCGGCATCCGGCGTATAGGCGCCGGCTTTCATCAGCGCCATCGGCGTCGCCGATGTCACCGTGTCCGCGGCGGCGGTCGTCCACCGGCCCAGCGCGCCCCACGGCCCCCGCGCCGCCGGCGTCCATGTCGCGGTCATGGCGACGGGAAAACAGACGTATACGAACGCCCGCCCCGACACCGCGGGATTGAACACGTTGCGCCCGAAGCCGCCGAAGGCTTCCTTGGCGAACACCACCGCAAACACGACGCCGATGACCAGCACGTGCCACGGCACGGCGGGCGGCATGACGAGGGCGAACAAAACGGCCGTCACCAGGACCGCTTCGCTGACCCGCTCGCCGCGAAGGCGGCAGAACAGCCATTCCGCCAGGTAGCCGACACCGCAGGCCGCCGCGACCATGGCCAGCGACCTCCATCCGAAATAGTATACCCCGCCCGCCACGCAGGGCAGCGTGGCGATCAGCATCCGCCGCATGAGCGGCTGTTTGCGCAGTCCCTTTATCCCGCCCGGCATCGTATTCCTTCCGTCGCCGCCAGAGGATAGCAGCCGGCCCCACCCTTTACAAGACACAGCTTGACAGGCGGGCGCCGAGTTTTGACACTCTGCACTTGTGGACATATAAAATCAGCCAGTAAGGAACCCGTTATGAAATACATCTGCGACGCCTGCGGTTACGTTTACGACCCCGCCATCGGCGATCCCGACAACAACATCCCTCCCGGCACGGCTTTCGACGACTTGCCGGAAGATTGGGTCTGTCCCGATTGCGGACTCGGCAAGGACCAGTTTTCGCCGGCTGAATAGATCAGTAGCCGTGCTCCGGGGCGGGATATGCGCCGTTTTCCACGTCCCGGCGGTAGGCGGCAATCGCCTCCCGAACGGTCCCGGCCAGGTCCGCGTAGCGCTTGACGAATTTTGGAGCCGGTTCCGGCGTCAAGCCCAGAACGTCGTGCAAGACCAGGATCTGGCCGTCGCACGACGGTCCGGCCCCGATACCGATCGTCGGCACCGAAACCGCGGCGGTCACTTCGGCCGCCAGCGCCGGGGGCATGCATTCCAGCACGATGGCGAAAACCCCGGCCGCGTCGAGCGCGCGGGCATCGTCCAGAATACGCCGCGCGTCCTCGGGCTTGCGGCCCTGTACCGTGTAGCCCCCCATGGCGCGGATACTCTGCGGCGTGAGCCCGATGTGCCCCAGCACCGGTATCCCGTTGGCCGTGAGCGCCCGGACGGCCGGCACGCGGACGGCGCCGCCCTCGAGCTTGACCGCGTCCGCCCCCGCCTCCTTTAAAAAACGGCCCGCATTCCCGACCGCCTGCGCCGTTGATGCCTGGTACGACATGAAGGGCATATCGCCCACCACCAGCGCCGCGGACGTCCCGCGCGCCACCGCCGCGGTATGATGCAGCATTTCGGTCAGGGTAACGGGCAACGTGGTCTCATAGCCGAGCACGGTCATGGCCAGCGAGTCCCCCACCAGGATCAGCGGGATGCCCGCTTCATCCAGCAGGCGCGCGTAGGCGCAATCCGTGGCGGTCAGACAGCAGAGTTTTTGCCTGCCCTTGGTCTGCTTGATCTTAAGAGCCGTCCACGTTTTCACCACTGCCTCTCAAACAGCCGGACCCACGGCCGTTCCGGCAAAGCGGCCAGCACCTCGCGCACCGCCCGGCGCTCGCCGGGCAGGACCCGCCCGGGCCTGACGTCCGCCAGGCCCTGCACCACGAACCGCCGTTCGGCCCAGCGCGGATGCGGCACGCGCAGGCCGTCCTCCCGTATCACCGCGTCTCCCGCGTAAATGATGTCCAGATCGATGGGACGGGGCGCATTGCGGTCTGCCCCGCGGACCCTGCCCAGCTCCGTTTCAATGGCCAGAAGCCCGCGTGCCAGGCGCGCCGGAGACACGGCGGCATCCAGCACCAGGACGGCATTGAGAAACGGCGTGCCGGCGTGTTCCGGACGGACGTCCACCGGCTCCGTCTCGTAGACGCGCGAGGCGGCGCTCACGGTCACGCCTTCCAGTGCCGCCATGCGCGCGCGCGCCTGCTTCAGGTGCGCCAGGCGGTCCCCCGTGTTGCTGCCGAGGCTGATCCCGGTTTCCATAAATCATAGTCCCAGTACGTCACGCATGTCGTACAGGCCGGGCGTCCGGCCCGCGGCCCAGGCCGCCGCCCGCAACGCGCCCGACGCGAAGGCGCGCCGGCTCCAGGCATGGTGCGTGAATTCGATGGTTTCGCCGGCGTTCACGAACCGCACGGTATGATCGCCGACGACCTCGCCCCGGCGGTGCGAGCGGATCACAATCCGGTCGGCAGCCGCGTCGCACGGCGCTTCTCCGTCCACGTCCAACCTGACCTGCTCGAACTCCCGGCCCCGGCCCTCCGCCACGCAGGCGCCGAGCCGCAAGGCCGTTCCGCTGGGCGCGTCCCGCTTATGCACGTGATGCGTCTCTTCGATCTCCACCCGGTAGCCTTCGCCGAACACGGCGGCGGCCTTGCGCAACGCGCCGAACAGGACGTTGATCCCGAGGCTCATGTTGGGCGCCCGGACCACCGGGACCGCTTCCGCCGCCCGGCGGACCGCCGCTGTCTCCGCGTCCTCCAGCGCCGTCGTGCCGATAACAAGCGCCGTACCGCTCTCCGCCGCCGCGGCGGCATGCTCCGGCACAGCCGTATGATACGAAAAGTCGATCAGGACGTCCGCATCCTTCAGGGCCGCGCGCACGTCGGCCGTCACGGGCACGCCCGTGCGGCCGAGGCCGGCCGGTTCCCCCGCGTCGCGGCCCAGCGCCTCGTGCCCCGCCCGTTCCAGGGCTCCCGCCAGGCGCACGCCGCCGCCCGCCTCCACGGCGCAGCGCACCAGCTCCCGCCCCATCCGGCCCGCCGTCCCCGCTATCACAACCCGCACCATAAGCTCCCCCCCCGGCCCGCGGCCGCTCAGACCAACCCCAGCGCTTCGAGGGTCTGCCGCAGGACCATCCGTTTCTCGTCGCTCATTTCGCACATCGGCAGCCGGTAGCGCTCCTCGATCCGGCCCATCATCGCCAGGGCCGCCTTGACCGGGATCGGGTTCGTGTCGATAAACAGGTCACGGAACAGCGGATAATAACGCGCATGGAGCGCCCGCGCCTCATCCCAGCGGCCCGCCAGCGCCGCGTGCGTCATCTCCGTCACCGGCCGCGGCGCCACGTTGGACGCCACGCTGACGACTCCCTTCGCGCCCACCGCCATCATCGGAAAGGTCAGCGAATCGTCTCCCGACAGGATCGTCATGGCACAGCGGTTGATGATTTCGCTGACGCGATCCACGCTGCCTCCCGCTTCCTTGAGCGCCACGATCCGCTCGTGATCGGCCAGCCGGACCATCGTATCCACCGCAATCTCCCGGCCGGTCCGGCCGGGAATGTTGTACAACACCACCGGCAAACCCAGGTCCGCGACCGCCATGAAATGGCGGTACAACCCTTCCTGGCTCGGCTTGTTGTAGTACGGTGTGACCTGCAGCGTCGCGTCCGCCCCCGCTTCCATCGCGTGGCGTGTCAGCTCGATCGCCTCGCGCGTGGCGTTGGCCCCCGTCCCGGCGATCACGGTCATCCGGCCCCGGCACGCTTCGATCGCGGTCGCCACCACCTGTTCGTGCTCCTCGACGTTCAGCGTCGGCGACTCGCCCGTCGTCCCGACCGGCACAACCCCGTCGACGCCCGCGTCGGCCTGCTGCTCGATCAGCGCTTTCAGGGCGCCGTAATCCACCCGGCCGTCACGGCCGAACGGCGTGACGATCGCCGTATAGGTTCCTTGCAGTTGCATCGCTGTCTCCCTTTACCGCTCCCCTCTGACCAGATCCTCCCACGTTTCCCGATCGCGCACGACCCAGGACTCTTCGCCGTCCACCATGACTTCCGCCGGGCGCGGCCGGCTGTTATAGGTCGACGCCATCGTAAACCCGTAGGCGCCCGCGCTGCCCACCGCCAGCAGATCGCCTTCCGCAACCCTCGGCAGCTCCCGCTCCCGCGCCAGGAAATCGCCCGACTCGCACACCGGCCCCACGAGGTCGCCGTAGACCGTGCCCTCGCGCCGCGTCACCGGCAGGATCTCGTGGTGCGCCTCGTACAGGGACGGCCGGATCAGGTCGTTCATGGCCGCATCGGTCACCACGAACGTCTTGAGTGCATTCTCCTTGATGTATTGCACCCGGCAGACGAGCAGACCGGCGTTCCCGGTCAGAAAGCGCCCCGGCTCCATGACCACCGAGAGACCCAGCGCGTGTACGGCCGGGCCGACGGCCCGCGCAAACGCCGCCGGCTCGGGCGGCGCATCGTCCGGCCGGTAGCGGATCCCGAGCCCGCCGCCCAGGTCCAGGTAACGGAAGGCCGGGTACGCCTCCCGCAATTCCCGGCACAGGCCGGCCACCTTCTCCAGAGCGGCCGCGAACGGCCGCACGTCCAGGATCTGCGACCCGATATGCATGTGGAGCCCGACGATCTCGAGCCCGTCGAGGCCGGCGGCCGTCTCGTAGGCCCGCCGCGTCCGTTCAAGATCCAACCCGAATTTATTCTCCTTCTTGCCCGTCGTCATGTACGTATGCGTGCTCGGATCGACGTCGGGATTGACGCGAAAGGCGATTCGCCCGGTCGTGTTGAGACCGCGGGCGCATGCCGCGATCCGCGCCGCTTCCGCCTCGGACTCCACGGTAAAGAAGAGGATGCCTTCCCGCAGCGCATACTCTATTTCCGCGCGCGTTTTGCCCACGCCCGCGAAGACGACGCGCGCCGGGTCGGCTCCCGCGCGCCGCGCCCGGTACAGCTCGCCGCCGGAGACGATGTCGAGGCCCGCCCCCTCCTCCAGAAACGTCCGGATCACGGCGCCGTTCGAATTCGCCTTGACCGAATAGCAGATCAGGGGCTGTATCGCCGCCATGGCGTCCGCCAGCGCGCGGTAGCGCTGCCGCAGATGATTCCGGCTGTACACGTACAGCGGCGTCCCGTAACGGTCCGCCAGGTCCCGCACGGCGGTCCCTTCCGCGAACAACTCGCCCTCCCGGTACCCGAATGCCTCCATCACGCCTCCACCCGGCGTATCGATAGCAAAGCGGCCCCGCCGTGTCAACCGCGCCCCCTGCAACGCCCGGTTGTCAAAGGCTTGACGATTCGGCCCCTACCCTCGACACTATTGCGCATGAAAACACTGGCGCTGCGCCTGTACGGCAAAAACGACCTGCGGCTCGAGCCCTTCGATCTGCCGGAGATGAGCGACGACGACATCCTCGCCGATATCCAGTCCAACAGCATCTGCATGTCCTCCCACAAGGCGGCCGAACAGGGCGCGGACCACAAACGCGTGCCCGCGGACGTCGCGGAGAACCCGATTATCATCGGCCACGAATTCTGCGGCACGATCCTGAAAGTCGGAAAACGCTGGCAGGACCGCTTCGCGCCGGGCTCCAAGTACGGCATCCAGCCGGCGCTCGTGATCCCGGGGCGGGAAGAGGAAGCTCCCGGCTATTCGTTTCCCACCCTGGGCGGCAACGCCACCCGCGTCCTGATTCCCGCCGAGGTCATGGAACGCGACTGCCTGCTGCCCTACGACGGTGACGGGTTCTTCAAGGCGTCCCTCTCCGAGCCGGTTTCCTGCATTATCGGCGCGTTTAACACCTCCTATCACTACCAGGCCGGCACCTACGCGCACCGGAACGGCATCGCGCCCGGCGGGGCCATGGCCGTCCTAGCCGGCGCCGGCCCGATGGGCCTGGAGGCCGTCGACTATGCCCTGCACGGGCCGCGCCGGCCGGGACTGCTGATCGTCACCGATATCGACCAGGCCCGCCTCGACCGGGCCGCCTCGGTCTTTTCGCCGGCCGACGCGCGCCGCGTCAACGTCGACCTGCGTTACGTCAATACCGGCTCCGGCGACGCCGTGGCCGACCTCAAGGCCCTGACCGGCGGCAAGGGATTCGACGACGTCTTTGTTTTCGCCCCGGTGCCCGCCCTGATCGAACAGGCTTCCGGGATTCTCGGTTTTCTCGGCTGCCTCAACTTTTTCGCCGGCCCGACACGGTCCGATTTCTCCGCTGCGATCAACTTTTACGACGTGCATTACATGGGCCATCACGTCGTCGGCTCCTCGGGCGGCAACACCGACGACATGCGTGCGGCCCTCGATCTCATGACGCGGGGCGCCATTAATCCCGCCGTTATGATTACGCACATCGGCGGGCTGGACGCCGCGGCCCGGACGATTCTCGAGCTGCCGTCTTTGCCCGGGGCGAAAAAACTCATCTATACGCAGATTTCTCTGCCGCTCACCGCGTTGGACGCATTCGAGGAGCTGGGCCGGACCGATCCGCTTTTCGCCGGGCTGGCAGCCATCACGCGCCGGCACAACGGCCTCTGGTCCGTGGAAGCCGAAGCCTATTTGCTGAAGACGGCGAAACGCATCCAGCCCGAAGGATAAACGGCTTGCTCAACGTCTCCGATACGTTGCTCCTCTTTGTCGACGTGCAGGGCAAGCTTGCCCGGCTGATGCACGACCGGGACATCCTGTTCGACAACCTGGGGCGCCTGATTGACGGGGTCCGGGCCCTCGATATCCCGATTGTCTGGCTGGAGCAGAACCCCGAGAAAATGGGACCCACGGTGCCCGAGCTGGCCGGGCGCCTGGAAGGCCTGGCGCCCATTCCCAAGATGAGTTTCGGCTGCGGCGGCGAACCGGCCTGCCTGGCCGCCGTGGAACGCGCCGGCCGCCGGCACGTCCTGATTGCCGGGATCGAAACGCACGTCTGTGTCTACCAGTCTGCACTGGACCTGCGGGACCGCGGTTACACCGTCCATGTCGCCGCCGACGCGGTTTCGTCCCGCGCCGGCGCGAACAAGACCCTTGCGCTGGACCGGATGAGCGCGGAAGGCATCCGCCTGACCAGCGTCGAAATGGCGCTTCTCGAATTGCTGGGCACGGCCGCGCATCCCGCGTTCCGGGACGTGCTGCGGATCATCAAGTAGCGGCGCTTTCCACGACGAGGTCCGCGATGTCCGTCAGGCGCGCGACCCGGCCCCGCAGGGCTGCGGCCCCCTCGCCCAGCGCCGCGAAGGGAACGGGGTTGCGCGTATGGCCGCGTACGCGAAGGTCCTCGATGTTGCCGTGGTCGCTCGTCAGCAGCAGCGTAAACGCCCCGCGTTCCGCCTGCTCGAGCAGCGGCTCCAGGAACGCGTCGAACGCCGCCAGGACGTTCCGGGCCGCCGCCGCGTCCGCGCGATGTCCGGCGCGGTCGGTCTGGAAATATTCGAACAGCGTCATGTCGTGCCGGCCCGCCAGCGCCGCCAGGTGGCCCGCCGCCTCGGCGGGCGTCACGCACGGGCCGCGGTAGCCCCGCGCCGCCAGGCTCTCCCGCGTGAGGTCCTGGTAAACAGCCGCGTTGCGGGCCAGGGCGTCTTTCTTGCGTACGCGCCCGAAGGCGCTCAGCGCGGCCACGGTCGTCACCGAGCGGAACGGTGCGCGCCGGACCTCCGCCTCGTCGTCCACGTAATACGCGTTGGCAAACGTGCAGCGGCGGCCCGCGGCCAGGATGCGCCGGAAGAGGTTCCGTTCCCGGATCACCCGGACCAGGGTCGGTCCCGGGAACCCCTCGATATGCCGGCCCATCAGCCGCGGCGCGTTGACCCCCGTGAGCAAGGCGGTCTGGCCCGTGGCGCTCTGCGCCGGCCCCGCCACGCCGAGGCCGGCATCGGCCGGCACGGCGTGCTCCCGCAGCAGGGCGTCCAGGGCGGGACACGCCCCGGAATGCAGCGGATTCACCCCCGCATCCTCCACCCCGAGCCCCAGCCCGTCGACAAACAGCATCAGGATACGCATCACAACATCAGGTCGTTTATTTTTAAACAACCCGGAACGACACGGCCAGGACGGAGCCGGACACTCCGGCGCGCCTCCCGCGTCCTGCCACTGAAACTAGGCATTGATCCGCCGCCCTTCTCTCGCTACTGTTATGCATCTTTCCGGCAGAAACACGAAACGCGGCACAACGACAGTATAGCACAGGAGTTGCACGATGAATGCAATAGAACAGGTCCGGGACCGGGTGCGCCGGCGCAATCCCAATGAACCGGAATTCCTCCAGGCCGTCAACGAGGTACTCGAGACCCTCGGTCCCGTCATGGAACGCAACGAGGACTATGCCCGGGAGCGTATTCTGGACCGGCTCGTCGAGCCGGAACGGCAAATCGTGTTTCGCGTGCCCTGGCAGGACGATTCGGGCCGGCCGCAGGTCAACCGTGGGTTCCGGATCGAATTCAGCAGCGCCATCGGCCCATACAAGGGGGGCTTGCGCTTCCATCCCAGCGTCAACCTCAGCATCCTGAAGTTCCTCGGTTTCGAGCAGATCTTCAAGAACGCCCTCACCACGCTGCCGATGGGCGGCGGCAAAGGCGGATCGGATTTCGACCCCAAGGGCAAGTCGGATAACGAAGTCATGCGTTTCTGCCAATCCTTCATGACCGAACTGTGCCGGCATATCGGGCCCGACACCGACGTGCCCGCCGGCGACATCGGCGTGGGCGGCCGCGAGATCGGCTATCTCTTCGGCCAGTACAAGCGGATTCGCAACGAGTTCACCGGGGTGCTGACAGGCAAGGGCCTGAACTGGGGCGGCTCGCTGATCCGGCCCGAAGCCACCGGATACGGCGCGGTCTATTTCGCCGAAGAAATGCTCAAGACCCGCGGCGAGACGTTCGAAGGCAAAGTCTGTGCCGTCTCCGGTTCAGGCAATGTGGCCCAGTATACCGTCGAAAAGCTGCTGCAGCTCGGCGCCAAGCCGGTCACGCTGTCGGATTCCGGCGGTATGATCTACGACAAGAACGGGATCGACGCGGAGAAGCTGGCGTTTGTCATGACACTCAAGAACGTGCGCCGGGGGCGCATCCGGGAATACGCGGACACCTTCAAGGCGGAATACATCGAGGGCCGGCGCCCCTGGGGGGTGCCCTGCGACTGCGCTTTTCCCAGCGCCACCCAGAACGAGATCAGCGGCGAAGACGCCGGGACGCTCCTTAAGAACGGCTGCGGGCTCGTCAGCGAAGGCGCCAACATGCCCAGCGCGCCCGAAGCCGTGCATCGTTTCCTCGACGCCGGCATGCTCTACGGCCCCGGCAAGGCCGCCAACGCGGGCGGGGTGGCCACCTCGGGCCTGGAAATGGCGCAAAACTCCGCCCACCTCAGCTGGCCGCGGGAGGAAGTCGACCGCCGCCTGCATGACATTATGATCAATATTCACCGCCAGTGCTTCGACACGGCGGCGGAATACGGACAACCGGGCAACCTGGTGGCCGGCGCCAATATCGCCGGATTCATCAAGGTCGCCGACGCGATGCTGGATCAGGGCCTGGTCTAGCCGCCGGACCCGGCCGGGCGCGGGCCTCGCGCCGGCCGGGTGTGCCGGCGTAGCGGGAGCCTGCATGGGAAAGGCCGTAGCGGGAGCGGGCCTGTGGCGAAAATACGCACGCAACTGAGCACCGGCCTGTCGGGACTCGACCGCGTCCTGCGCGGCCTGATGCCCGGCGACAATATCGTCTGGCAGATCGATTCGATCGACGACTACCTGCCTTTCGTCGAACCCTACTGCGCCTTTGCCCGGGAACAGCGCCTGCACCTGGTATACTTCCGCTTTGCCGAACATCCGCCGCTCCTGGCAGCGGAAGACGGCGCCGACATCCGCACGCTGCATCCCGAAAGAGGGTTCGAGCCGTTCCTGGACGAGATCCATGCCACGATCAACAACGTCGGCCGCGGCAGCCTTTTTTTATTCGATTGTCTCTCCGAGCTGGCCGCCGACTGGTGCAGCGACCGGATGTTGGGCAACTTCTTCATGCTGACCTGTCCGTATCTCTACGACCACGCGGCTATCGCCTACTTCGCCGTTCTCCGCGACCGCCATTCGTTTCACGCCACGCAACCTATCGCCAACACGACCCAGATCCTGATCGACGCCTACCATCACGGCGGCCGGCTGTATATCCATCCCATCAAGGTGCAGCACCGCCACTCCGTCAGCATGTACATGCTCCACCGCCGCGAGGGCGAGGCGTTCGTACCCGTCAACGAAAGCTACATTATCAGCGAAGTCCTGGACGGGGTGCCCTGGTCGCGCCACGACGCCGCCAGCCACGTACGTGGCTACTGGAGCCGCACCTTCAGCGAAGCGGAAAGTATCCAGCAGGATCTCGACCGCGGCCTGGACCGCCGGGAGGAAGCGCAGACCGCTTTCCGCAAACTGTTGCGCATGCTGCTCTCGCACGATGAACACATCCTGGAGCTGGCCGAGCAGTATTTCACGTTGCGCGATATCCTCAAAATCCGGAAACGCATGATCGGCACCGGGTTGATCGGGGGGAAGTCCGTGGGCATGCTCCTCTCGCGCGCCATCCTGACCCGGACCGATCCCCGCTGGGCGACCACGCTGGAAGCGCACGACTCGTTCTTTGTCGGGGCCGATGTCTTCTACACCTACCTGGTCCAGAACGGATGCTGGTGGATGGTGCACGAACATAAGTCCGCCCCGCACGAGGCCGATAACTACCAGGCCGAAACCGCGCGGCGGCGCCTGCTGGCCGGCGATTTCCCCGAATATATCTCGCGGCAATTTGCCGATATGCTCGATTATTTCGGCCAGTCGCCCATCATTGTGCGTTCCAGCAGCCTGCTGGAAGACAACTTTTCCAACGCGTTCGCGGGCAAGTACGAAAGCGTCTTCTGTGCAAACCAGGGGGGGCCCTACAAGCGGCTCGAGGACTTTCTTTCGGCGGTGCGGACCGTCTACGCCAGCACGATGTGCGAAGAAGCCCTCGCCTACCGCACCCAGCGCGGCCTGCTCGGCAACGACGAACAGATGGCCCTGCTGATTCAACGCGTCTCCGGCACCACGTACGGCAACCTGTTCTACCCCCAGGCTGCCGGCGTCGGCCTGTCGTTCAATCCCTACGTCTGGCACGAGAGCATTGACTCGAAGGCGGGCATGGTGCGTCTCGTCTTCGGCGTCGGCACCCGGGCGGTCAACCGGTCGGACGACGATTATACCCGCATTGTGGCCCTGAACGAGCCCCAGCGCCGGCCGGAAGCCGATTTCGACGAGGTCCGCCAATACGCGCAGCGCCGCGTGGACGTTCTCGACCTCGAGGCGAACCAATTGACATCCTATCCGTTCGAGGAAATCGTTGACCGCAGCCCCAACCTTCCCGTCGCGATGTACGCGTCGCGTGACCGCAAGCTCGAGCGCGAGCAGGCGCGCCGGGGACAGGCCGCGGCGTTTCCCTGGGTCCTGACGTTCGACAAACTGTTGACGCAAACGGATTACGTCGCGGATATGGCCGCGATGCTCGACACCATCGAAAAGGCCTACGGCTGCCCTGTCGACATCGAGTTCACGCTCAATTTCGTCAACGCCGAGACCTACCGGATCAACCTCGTGCAATGCCGCCCCCTGCAGATCCAGGGCCCGGGGGCGATCACGGAACCCCCGGCCGGCATCGCGGACGCGGACCGGATCTTGGAATCCTACGGCGCCGTCATCGGCCGCAGCCGGGTCACCCCGCTGGACTGGGTGATCTACGTCGTACCCGCGGTGTACGGGAACATGGCCGAAGGCGACCGGTATACCGTCGCCCGCCTGATCGGCGAATTGACCCGCCTCCCGGCGCTGGAATCGGGCCGGATCATGCTGATCGGGCCGGGCCGCTGGGGCACGACAACGCCCTCGCTGGGCGTACCGGTGACGTTCCTTGACATTAACCGCGCCTCCATTCTCTGCGAGATCGTCGCCATGAACGAAAATCTCGTGCCCGACGTCTCGCTGGGAACGCATTTCTTCAACGAGATGGTCGAGAACGACATGCTCTACGTCGCCCTGTTTCCCGAGCGCGCGGGACACGTCCTGAACCGGGCATTCCTGGAAGATCCGGCGCCTGACCGCCGGGACGCCCTGCTGGGCGACCCGGAACCGGCCGCGCACGCGTTGCGGGTTCTCGACCTTTCGGCCCTGCCGGACAAACGGCGCGTGATCCTGAACGCCAACACGCTGGCGCACCGCGTCATCTGCTACCGCGAATAAGGCGCAGGCCGTTTCGGGGTGTCCAGGATGACTTCCGTCGGCTGCAGACCGCCGGCCGCGTCCCGCCAGTGCGCCGTCTCGTAACGCAGCATCACCACACCGCAGGTCGGCACATTCTCGATGGGGCGCCCCGACAGCCGTCTTGCCGCCTCGGTCAACCCGGGATTATGGCCGAATAACATGACCGTGCTCCAGGCGTCGTTCAGCCTTCGCAGCATGTCCAGCCAGGTGTCCAGGCCGGCCCCGTACAGCGCCTCCTCCGCATGGATCGCCGCGGGGTTGTAGCCGAGCGCCCCGGCCACGGTTTGCGCCGTCACCCACGCGCGCACCGCCGGGCTGCTGATCAGCCTGTCCGGGTTCAGGCCGCGCTGCGCGAGGCGCCGGCCCATTTCCGGGGCATCCCGCCGGCCGCGCGCATTGAGCGGCCGTTCCCGGTCCGGCTGCGCCGGTTCTTTCCAGCTTGATTTCGCGTGCCGCACCAGGATCAGCGTCTTCATGCCGGCCCGTCCCCTTGGCTTCCGTGCGGCGCCAGGCTTGCCGCGCCCGCGGCGCCCAGCAGGGCGACGCCCGCGGCGAGGAGCAACGCGGGCGCGAACGATCCGGCCGCATCCGCCATGGCCCCGGCTACCGCCGGACCCGCCGCCTGGCCCAGCCCAAAGAACAGTGTAATGAACCCCAGCGCCGCGGGCGCCATCCGCCCGCCCAGCAGGTCGCCGCATGCCGCCGCCATGATGGCCGGTATGCTCCAGGCGGTCAGCCCGAACAGCACCGCCGCCATCAGGAAACCGGTGGGGGCGATCCATAACCCGAAACACGCAAAGGCCGCGGCCTGAATCGCGTACACGATCGCCAGCGCCCATTTACGGCCGATCCGGTCGGACACAAAGCCCCAGATCAGGCCGCAACATAAGCTGCACCACCCGACGATCATGAACAGACGGCCGGCGGCGGCTTTCGTGTAGCCGCCCGCCATGATCAGGTGCTTGGCGAAAAACGTCATGAAGATGATGTACGAAAAGCCGAACGCCGCGTACGTGCACCCCAGGTGCCAGACCCGTCCCGACCGGTACACACGGCCCCAGGCAAGCTGGCCGGCGCCCGGTTCCCCGGGCGCCTCCGTTCCGCCGTACGCAGCCAGGCCCATGTCCGCCGGCCGGTTGCGCACCAACAGGTAGCCGGCCGCCGCCAGCAGGCCCGCCATGCCGGCGTACACAAACCAGCACACGCGCCAGCCGTGTTCCGGAACAGCGTTGAGCAGACCGGGAACCAACGGCCCCAGGACGATCAGCGCCACCGACGACCCGGCGACGCCGATTCCGGCCGCCCGTCCCCGGTGCCGGCGGCCGAACCAGGCCGCGAAAAGCCCCATCGCCGACATGTTCGCCGCACCGCTGCCCAGGCCGGTCACGGCGCGCCAGACCGCCGCCGTACGAAACCCGTCCGCCAGACCGGTAAAAATCATCCCGACGGCCGCAACCAGAAGCCCCGCTGTCAGCACCAGGCGCGGCCCGTAGCGGCTTGCCAAAGCCCCGCCCGCCGCGGCCAGCGCCAGGTAGCCCGCCAGGTTGGCCGTGGCCAGGATGCCGGCCTGCGTGTTGTCCATGCCCAGGCCCGCCTGCATCGACGGCAGGACGAGCGTATAACCGAAGCGGGCGACCCCCAGGGCGGCGAAAACCGCGGCCAGCGCCGTTACCGCCACCACCCACGCATAATGCGGTTTTCGCATGGCTCGCTTCTTTCCGGCATCAGATTTCGACCGGCGCCAGTTTCCGCTGCGGCCGCGGCTTCACGATAATGGCCGTCCGGGGCGCCGGACAGACCGTCTGGCACAGGCCGCACCCGCGGCAGCGCTCGGGATCGACGTCGGGGCAATTGACCCCGTTGTGCTTCACACTCCGGATCGCCCCGTACGGACAGAACTCATCGCATACCATGCAATACGCGCCCCGGCTCCAGGCAATGCAGTCGCCTCGCGCCACCTCGGCGGCGCCCAGCGCCACCCGTTGTTTCTCCGGCAGGGACAGCCGTTCCAGGGCTCCCGTCGGACAGACCTGCGCACAGGCCCGGCACCATTCGTCGCAGTAGCCCGGCCCGATGCGCACCACCGGCGCACCCAGGCCGGTGATCCCCGCGGCGCCCGTGTCCGGATAGAGAATCGCCTGCGGACAGGCCCGCAGGCAATTGCCGCACCGCACGCACAGCGCCGCGAAACGCCCCTCGTCCGCAGCCCCCGGCGGCCGCAGCGGCGATGCCTTCCCCGACACCGCGCGGAGTACGCCGCCGACCACGGCGCCGGCGATGCCCGCGAG
>JAFGIZ010000048.1 GCA_016929365.1 Lentisphaerota bacterium | reverse complement strand
TAGAACCCGAGCCGGTCGCCTTCCAGATACGTTGTGTCGATCAGGCTGAGTACGACGGCGCCGTCCACGGAGAATTCCACGTATCCCCCGTAGGCGATCAGTTCCAGGCGGTAGGTCCGTTGCGGGTTGGGAAAAAAGTGATTATCCTGGATATTGTCGTAATGAAAGGCGTTTTCGAAAGTGCCCTCGCCGCTCACGCCCCAGGCGCGGACCTGGGCGATGCCGTTGACCATGTCGAGACTGATAAAATACCCGTTGCCGTCGTGATCGCTGCGGAACGAGAGTCCGCCTTTTCCCCGCCCCTCCATGCAGAGCCGGCAGCGCAACCGGAAATCGCTGCAGGCCCGGGCGAGGTGGAATATTTCGTATCCGCTCTCGCTGTTGAGACACGTGGACGTCTCGCCGTGTTCCCAGGCGGCCGTGGGATTCTGCAGGACGGTGCGCAGCGGGCCGAGGGCAGGCGGCCCGCAGACTTCGCCCGCCTTGCCGTCGAAACCCCGGAAGGCGCGCAGCAGCAGGCGCCCGTCATCCGCGACGTCCAGCTCTTTGGGCGGCGGGAGGATACGCATGCCCGTTTGGCGTGACGTCGTGAAGAAATTCCAGACAAGGTGGCGGCCCCCGATCTCGACGATGCGGGCGGCATAGTTGCCCTGCGGGAGCAGGAGGTTGTCGTAATGCGCGCTGTAGGGCCCCAACGCCGCGTCGGCGTGCCAGTAATGGACTTTCAGGTCTTCGCGCAGCGACCCCGCGAGGTAGTACCGGTTGCCGATCCTGAAAAGACACGGCACTTCGATGTCGTCGTACATGCGGGGAAAGAACAGGGGCTCCAGGAATTCAAAACGGTCGGGTGCCGTCTCACGCGCCAGGGCGACGCAGCCGCGCCGCGGCAGCGGCCCGTGCCGGGCCCGCCCGTTGGCCAGGAGCAGGCGGGTGTCGCCTTCGGCGAAGAAGAACGGATCCCGGAAGCTGACCCAGTGGCGGGCCGTTTTGGCATCCGCTTCGTAATACGAGGCGGGCACTTCCAGGGGATAGGCGTCTGCTCCGTCCTTTTTCCAGTGATAAAGATCGTTCGAGCGCGCCATGCCGATACGCTGTACGCGCCCCTGCTCGCGCCGGGAGAGACCGGTGTAAAACATGCGCCATTCGCCCGCGCGGTGCGGATTCGGGGTCACGTGCATGGTCCAGAGCATGTCGTCGTCCCAGTCCCCGGGGTCCCCGATAAAGAGGGCGTTCCGGACGCGGCGCCAGACGAAGCCGTCGTCGCTCACCGCGTGGGCGATATAGTCATGGTTGGGCAGAACCAGATGGAACAGGTGGTAGGCGCCGTCGGCGTAGAAGACATCGACGTCCCCCAGTTCGGAAACCGTAAACCCGCTGCCCGAATACATAACACCCGACGCTCTCATATCCGGCCCGCCCGGACTATCGGGGATTCCCGCAGTTCGGGCTTCGGGGAACCCGACGCGCGGGGCCGTCCCCTTCCGCGGCGTGTCCGGCCGCGCCCGGCGCCCGTTTCGGGCGTTCGGGTTTGAAGAAGCCGGAAATCAGGGAGAGCCTCATAGCCCCGCCGGCGGCGCCGGGCGTACTATACCGACACGGTGACGCGGTTAAGCGTGCCCGGTTTGACCGCCCCGGCGGTTTGCGGTAGCCTGTGTGCGACGGTGTATCCCGCCGGGCGCCAGGCAGAGCGGAAGGAGAAGGACATGAACGTGAGGCTGATTCTCGCGGACGATCACGAGATGATGCGGGACGGGTTGAAAGCCATGCTGGAACGTGAAGACGGCATGCAGGTGGTGGGCGAAGCGTCCAACGGCGAAGATACCGTTGCGCTGGCCGCCAGGACCGGACCGCACGTGGTGGTGATGGATGTCGCGATGCCGGACCTGAACGGCATTGAGGCCACGCGCAAGATTGTGGAGCGCAACCCCAACATCAAGATCGTGGGCTTGTCCGGCCATGCCAACAAGGAGTTCGTGCGGGAGATGCTCGCGTCCGGGGCCTGCGCCTACGTGCTCAAGAAACGGGCTTACGAAGAACTGGTCCGGGCCATCCGGGAAGTCATGAAAGGCAAGAAGTACCTGAGCCCCGATATTGCCCGCGGCGTCGTGGACGACTACGTGGCGCTGTCGTCTTCGCTCAGCGACAATCCGGCTTTCGTCGTGCTGACGGACCGGGAACGCGAAGTGCTGCAGCAGCTCGCCGAAGGGAAGTCCACGAAGGAGATGGCCCACAACCTGGGGGTCAGCGTCAAGACCGTCGAAACGCACCGCCGCAACATTATGGAGAAATTGAACCTGCACAGCGTGGCGGAGCTGACCAAGTACGCGATCCGGGAGGGTGTGACTTCGCTCGACACCTGACGGGGCGGAGAGGGATCGAAGGGAATGGATATTCTGCTTGTGGACGATCATGCGGCAACGCGCGAGGAGATCCGCGCCCTGCTGGAGACCGAGGAAGACCTGGACGTCGTGGGCGAGGCCGGCGACGGCCCGGAAGGCATCCGGCAGGCGCGGACGCTGCACCCGGACGTGGTGCTGATGGATATTATCATGCCCGGCATGAACGGGATCGAAGCGACGCGCGCGATCCGGGGCGCGGTCTCGGCCGTGCGGATACTGGCGTTGTCCAACCATACCGGCGGCAACCTGGTCAGAGCGGCGCTGTCTGCGGGAGCCGGGGGATACCTGCGCAAGGACCAGGCATTCGAGGAACTGATTCCGGCGATTCGCACCGTGGCCCGGGGGCAGAAGTACATCGGCGCCGGCGTGGTGGACTAGCATTCAGGCCGGCTTTGCCGTTCAGGGCGCTGAGGGGCAAAGGGTCAGTACGGGGGTCGTGCACGCCGGCAGGTGAGGCATGCGGTCAACTCCGACGGGGCGTTGCTCGAGGGGCCGGTGCGACGAGCTGCCAGGCCGAGATGATGTGTCCATACACAGGTAGGAAAGCACACGATTTACGACTTGCTTCGCCCGGGGCCTATGCTAGGTTCAGGCGATTTGTACGATGGCTGGATCTGAAGGAGACACAGCATGGGTATCGAACGTTTTATCATCGTAGGCGAAAACATTCATTGTACGCGCGTGTACAAGGTCGGGGGCAAGTTCGTCACGGAGCAGGACGGCCGCTGGGTCGTGGCCTACCGGGGCGGCGCCTTGCCTGTTCCGCCCGCCTTTACCGAGGGGGCGGAGTGGGAAGCCGGCAAGGTCAAGCACTGCGCCGTGGCGATCTGGCAGGGGACCCGCGGCGATGCGGCGGGGAAAGACGCGGGCGTGGCCTACCTGAAGCACCTGGCGCAGCGCCAGGAAGCGGCCGGCGCGGCTTACCTCGACATCAACGTGGACGAATTCAGCACCGACGTCGACGAACGCGTGCGCATGATGCAGTGGACCGTCGGCATCGTGCAGGACAGTGTGTCCGTTCCGGTCAGCATCGATTCCTCCAACCTGGAGGTCCTGAAAGCCGGCCTGGCGGCGGCCGGTAACGCGCACGGGCGGCCGATGGTGAACTCGGTATCGCTCGAACGTGCGGATGCCGTTGAGGCGGCGGCGGAACACAAGGCCGTGGTGATTGCCTCGGCCGCCGGCGAGACGGGCATGCCGTCTTCGACCGAGGAACGGCTGGCGAATTTCGACAAGCTGATGCCCCGGCTGCAGAGCGCAGGGTTCGCGCTCGCCGATATTCACGCCGATCCGCTGGTATTCCCGATTTCCGTGGACGGGATGAACGGCAAGCGGTTCCTGGACGCGGTCGCGGGGATCCGCAAAACCTACGGCGGCGAGATCCACATTGTGGCCGGACTGAGCAACGTGTCGTTCGGCATGCCGCAGCGCAAGCTGATCAACCAGGTCTTTTCGTACCTCGCCGTGGAAGCGGGCGCGGACGGCGGCATCGTCGATCCGCTGCAGATCAACGCGGATATTCTGAACGGGCTGGACCCGGCGTCCGAGCGCTTCCGGCTCGCGAAAGCGCTGCTGACGGGCGAAGACGCCTACGGCATGGAGTTCATTACCGCCGCGCGGGAAGGGCAACTTTAAGGGGGCGGAGGCGCGGGCTACCCTTTTGCGACCACTTCGCCGACGAGGGGCTGCACGCAGGCGGCCAGCGCCTGCAGGCGGTCGGGCGAGGTGCGCGGCAGCGCGCGGAAGGCCGGATCGGGCAGGTGGTCCTGGGGCACAAAGGGCTGGATCACGTAGCGGCGCGACCCGCGGATTAACTCGCCGATCTGCCGCATGCAGGCCTCGTCGTGATAGGTCTCGATGACCGTGGTCCGGAACTCGTAGTCGCGTGCGTGCGCCTTGATCAGCTCGATGGATTCGCGAATGGCGCTTATGTCCGCGCAGCCCGTCAGCGTTTCGTAACCGTCCGGTCCGGTCTTGATGTCCATGGCAACGTAGTCCAGCCAGGGGAGGCAGGCCCGCAGCACATCCGGGCGGGAGCCGTTGGTGTCGAGCTTCACCGCCCAGCCCCGGCGGCGGAAAAAGCCGATCAGCGGTTTGAGGTCCGGCGCCAGGGTGGGCTCACCGCCGGTGATGACGGCCCCGTCCACCCAGTCGGCGCCGAACGCGCGGCAGACGTCTTCGAGGCGGTCCCAGGCCAGATGCCTCTCATGGCGGCCGAGCAGGTCCGGGTTGTGGCAGAAGCCGCAGCGGAAGTTGCAGCCGCTGACGAAGAATACGCCGGCCAGCCGACCGGGAAAGTCCACCATCGAGGGTTTCCGGAGAAAGGCGTAAACCGGCGACTCGGGCGAGGCGGTCATGTCCGGGTTGCCGCGCGGGCGTCGCGCAGCACGGTGGTGAGCATGTCGGGCGTGATGACGCCCCGCCCGCTTTCCGAGTAATCGGTCTGCAGCCCGAGGGAGGCATAGAAACGGGACTTGCCGCAGACGGGATCCGGCTGACCCGGGGCCGGGTTCGGAAGAGGGCGGGGGGTGTTCGTCGCGGCGTCCCAGGTCGAGATCAACAGGGCCGGAATGCGTTGCGGGTTGAGGCATTCCGCTTCGCAGAACGCAATGATGCCCGGTTCGGTTTCGATGTCGTGGTACTGCTTCTCGAAGTCGGCCCAGGCTTCGTCCGCCAGCAGCTTGTCCAGGCGCCGGTTCAGCGTCTTGCACTTATCGCAGCCCTCTTTCCCGAATACGTCGATCCGATAACGCGTGCTCATTCAGACCCTCGTTTCGGCCGCGGCGCGCGCATGGGCCGGATCGTCCGCCGTTTCGACGGCGTAACGGCCCTGGTGGCGCGCGACCAGCTCGCCGTAGCGTTTGGATTTGTTCCAGTTCGTGATCTTGCTGAAATACCCCACGACCCGCGTTTCGCCCACGACGTGTTCGGAGCCGCAGCGCGTGCACGTCTCGAGCAGACCGCGCATCGTATGGTTGCAGTCGTCGCAGTAGGTAAATTCGGGCGAGATAGTGACCTGGGCCGACTGCGTGCGGAAGAAAATATCCTTCATCAGGCGCGCGACGGCCTCCGGCGACGGCTGGGATTCGCCCACGAAGGCGTGGGTAATCGCGCCGGATTCGATCATGCTGTGGAACTTGGCCTGCTGCCGGATGCGTTCCACGAGGGACACGTCGGCTTCGGCCGCGAGGTGAATGGAATTCGTATAGTAAGCCGTGTCGGCGTCACCGCCCTTGACAACCTCGCTGGCGTCCTTGTTGAAGTAGACGAGATCTGTCTTGGCCAGGCGGCGCGCGGCGCTTTCGGCGGGCGACTCCTCGAGCGTGAACTTCAGACCGTGCTTCCTGGAGAGTTTCCGGGCGCGCAGGTACATGTGCGCGGCGATGCGGAGACCCAGCTTCATGGCCTCGGGACTTTCGTGCAGCTCCTGGCCGATCAGGAAATGCACGGCGTCGTTGATACCGATCAGACCGATGATGTACGTGCAGGCGTCCAGGTCTACGTACGGTTTGCCGTCGCAGGAGACCCGGCCGATCTGCCACAGCGGCGTGCCCGGGCCCGACATCATCCGGGCAATGGCGGCCTTTTTCTGCAGGTGCGCGTCCACGGCGAGGTCCATGGTCCGGTCGATTTCCTCGAAGAAGACGTCGAGGATGTCGCCGCCGTTCGCGCGCGCGGCGCGGTAGGCCGCCTGGGGCACGTTAACGGTGACGTTCTGGAATCCGCAGAAGCGCATGCATTCGGGATGGGACAGCATGCGGTTATCGTGAATCGTCGTGCGCAGCCGGCAACAGGCCGAAAGCGTGACCTCGTCGCGGTCGAAGATGAAATACGTGGAACCGTTGCGGCTGGCGAGCCGGCAGGCTTCGAGGAAAAGGGCATACTGGTCGGGGTCCTCGAACGTCTCCTCGCTGACGTGGAAATCGCACTTGGGGAACTCGAACACCCGCCCGTGCCGGTCGCCTTCTGCCCATACGTCCAGCATGGCGCGGCAGAACATCTGGGCTTCCTTGACGTAGTCGCCGTACGTCACGATCCGTTCTCCGCGCGCCGCCAGTTCCTGTTCGACCGCGGCGTCGTAACGCAGCCCGTTTTTCTCGTCGGCGTGCTCGCGCAGTACGAGGCGGCGCTCCCCGTGTTCCGCCAGGTAGAGGTCCATAAGACGATAGCCGCTGGAATCGAGCTCGTCCCGCAGCTCCGACTCGAGCGGCGCGATAGAGCCGTCCGCGCGGCGCAGCCTGTAACGGCCGCCGGGCCCGATGGCCGGGACGCGGCGCAGATAGCCCGGCACGCCCGTATGGATGTTGAAGTCGAGAAAGATCGTCTGGCCGCCGCGCGAAAACGCATTCTGGGCGCCGTTGAAGATGAGTTCCTGGGCCACCTGCTTGCAGGCGGCGTCATCCAGGCCGGTCAGGTAGGGCGCGTAGAGCACGTTGATATAAGCGATGCCCAGCGCGCCGGCGTAATTGGCCTGCATGGACGCCAGGAAGGTGTTGAGATGTCCGGTCAGGACCGAGGCGGAGCGCGCGGGCCTGGATTCGGTATTCAGGTTGATGAGCCGCTGCAGTCCGTATTTTTTGACGTATTCGATCGAATGGGAGGAGCAATACACGCGGTGCGGGTAGCCCAGATCGTGCACGTGCAACGCGCCCGTATTGTGGGCGTGCTTGACCTCGCGCGAGAAGATCGTGTCCAGGGCCCATTGCTTGAGGACGAGTTCGGCCAGGCCCAGGTTGACCGCTTCCGGGTTGTTGTTGACGATATTGCTGTTCTCCGTGGATTTGGCCGCCATGAGCGATTCCACGAAGTCCTTGGGAACCGCGTAAAGCGAGAGATCGCGGAGCTGCTTGCCGTAACCGCGTTCCGCGAGTTCGTTGTTGACCAGCTCGCGGATCAGGGTGGTGTTGACCGTCCTGATGTCGCCGGCGATCAGGCGGTTTTCGACGCTCTTCGCCACGGCCAGCGCGACTTCGTCGGCCAGGTCGGTTTTCTCGACGATCTGTCTGACGATGCGGCGGCGGTCCCAGGGGAGGGTAATGTCTTCGGTATTGGATTCCACCAGCAGCAGGCTGGCGTCGGTGAGATCGATCTCGGACCGCCTGCCGCCGCGCACGCGGATCCGCCGGCGGGCGAGCTCGCGCTTCTTGCGGTAGCGCTTGTAGGCGGCGACGACCATGGTTTCGCCGTTTTCGGCGAGCAGGATCTCCACCAGATCCTGGACGTCCTCGATGCCGGGAACGCGCTTGCCGCTGGCGTCCGGGGCGACATAGTACTCGTTGGCGGGGGTGTTGAGCGCGGCTACCACCTGGTCGGCGATGCGCGAGGCGATGTCTCTGCGCACGGGCGTGTCCATGCCGCGGGCCACGGCTTCCACCGCCCGCTGCACCGCCGCGCGGATTTTTTCCTGGCGGAAGGGCACGACCAGGCCGGTCCGTTTACGGAACCCGTCAAAACCGCCGGCGGGGTCGCGAAGCTCGGGAGAATCAGTCATGAATATGCCTCCGGAATGCGTCTGGGAATTCAACGGCCACGACCCCTTTGCTAGCGGAATGTTAGAAAGCTGTCAAATCCATATGTGCAGCATATAGAGGTCAGACCGGAAAACCGCCGCAAAATGTAGTGGTGGCCGCCGAAAAAGATTCAATATTAGGCGAAGAGGCGGAACGGTTTTTTCTCGCGACGGGCGCGGCGTTCGCGGCGGCGCGATTCGGCGGTGTAGAGCTCGCGTTCTTCGGGGATGGCGGCGAGGATTTCGCGCCAGACAATGAGGGCGTTGCGGAGATAAACCGGGTTGTAGCGCGAGCGGGGTTTGCCGGACAGGGCGCACCCGGTGTTGCGTTCGTCCTGGTAAACCAGGCCCAGCACGCGGCCGTTGTTGTCGACGTGGGGTTCGAACGGGTAGGTGCGGCAGACCAGGGCGCGGCGGCTGCGGCGGCACCGTGCCGGGCCCGGGCAGACGGCGAAGATGTTGTAATCACAAATCTCTTCGACCATGCGGCGGTCCGCGGGGCTTTCAATGGGCATCTTCTTCCAGAAGGGCCCCAGGCGCCGCTGCCAGGCGAATTCGCGGCGGAATAAAATGGGTGTGACGTGCCGGCTGTCGCAGCAGTAGGGCACGCCCCCGTTGCGCGGCGCGCACAGGGCGCCGCAGTCGAAATCGGTCATGCGCACCGACAGCAGCCGGTAGAACCGCCGGATCTGGTCTTCGGTCAAGCGTGTCTTCATGATGTTCGCCTGTGTTCCAGGACCGGAATACGGCGCCGCACCGCGTCCAGCCGGTCCGGGTCGAGCGTTACGGTCAATACCTCCGCGGTCCCGCCCGCCCGCGCCAGGATTTCGCCCCATGGATCGACGGCCAGGCTGTGCCCGTAGCTTGCGATGCCCGTGCGGGGATTGGTTCCGCACTGATCCGGCGCCACCACGAAGCACTGGTTCTCGATGGCGCGGGCCCGCAGCAGCACCTCCCAGTGATCGCGCCCGGTGCGAAGCGTGAAGTTGGACGGCACCCATAACACGTGTGCGCCGCGCGCGGCGTACTCCCGGTACAATTCCGGAAAACGCAGATCATAGCAGATCGAAAGGCCGCCGCACCAGCCGTCCAT
>JAFGIZ010000047.1 GCA_016929365.1 Lentisphaerota bacterium | reverse complement strand
TTGATCGCCAGCACGTCCGGATCGCGCGACGCCTCCTCGATCAAACGCAGGACGGGATCAAAACGCTCGTACGGGTGGTTCAGCAGGATATCGTGTTCGCCCATCTCATCGAAAATGCTCCGTCCCGGATCCACGTCCGCGCTCGGCTGCGGCGACCACGGCGCATACCGCAGCTCGTCGAACCCGTCCACCCGCGTCAGCTCGCCGAACGCGGACAGGTCCATCGGCCCCGGCACCTCGTAGACGTTCTCGGCCCGCACCTGCAGCCGCCGCCGCAGAAAACCGGACAGCGTACGCGACGCAATGCTCTTGATCTCCAGGCGCACGCCGTGCCCCTCCCTGCGCTGATCCAGGACATTTTCCATTTCCATCATGAAGTCCGCGGCCATGTCTTCGCGGACACGGATGTCCGCGTTCCGGGTCAGGCGGAAAGGCACGCTTTCCAGAACCTGTTCACCGGGAAACAGGCGGTCAATCCGCATGCGAATGAGGTCCTCCATCGTCATGTACGCGTATCCGCTCTCCGCCGGCAGGGCCAGAAACCGTTTCATCCCGTCGCCGACCGCAATGATCGCGTACCGGGCGTCTCCCTCTGCGGACTTGATCCGAACCGCCACGTGCAGGCGAAGGTTGGTTAACGACGGAAACCTCGAGTCCGCCGTCACGGCCACGGGGGTTACCACGGGGAAAACGGATTCCTCGAAAATGCCGTCCAGCACCCGTGCCTGCATCGGGGTCACCTCGGCGGGGGTCACGCGCCGGATGCCGGCCGCACGCAGAGCCGGATCGAGCTGCTCGCGATAACACCGGTACTGCGCTTCGACCATCTTCTTGGCGCGCTCCGCAATGGCCGCCAATTGCGCGCGCGGCGTCAAGCCGGCCGGATCGGGCTTGCGCACGTTGCGGTCCCGGAGCATCTGCAACCCCCCGACCCGCACCATGAAAAATTCGTCCAGGTTCGAGGCCGTGATCGCCAGGAAATTGAGCCGCTCGAGAAGCGGCACGCTTTCGTCCAGCGCTTCGTCCAGCACCCGTTGATTGAATTCCAGCCAGCTCAACTCGCGGTTGATAAAACGGGCCTCCTGCTTAGCCATGGGCGGATCCCCCCTCCCGATTGCGCAACACCACGCGCTTCCCGAAGACCCGCTCGAACATATCGCCCTTTTCGCGCAGGGCGTAGCGGGGCAGCGTCAGGTCGCCGCCTCCCAGCTCGATTGTCACGCGCGATTCGCCCACGCTGATACGCAGCCGGGCCCGCCGTTTGCCGCGCACCCCCCGCGCCAGGGCGTCCGCCACCCGCAGCAGCGCCGCCAGCTTCGCCACCGCCACCCGCCCTTCACGGTCCAGGCGGCTGTATTCTTCGTGCGTCGGCCGCGGCATGGCACGCCGGTGATACCGCGCCGTCAACGCCGTCAGCTCCAGGTCGCGCGCTCCCAACCCGAATATGTCAGAATTCCGGATAAGGTACATCGTGTGCTTGTGATGGCTCCGGTTGCTTACGTAACTGCCGATCTCGTGGAGCAGCGCCGCAGTCCGCAATATCAGCGCGTAACGGGGGTTCAGGCCATGTTCGTCCTGCAGGGCCTCAAACAGCTCGGCGGCGGCCTGCGCCACCACCTCCGCATGCTCCCGGTCAAACGCGTACCTGCGGCCGATCTCCAGCGCCGAACTGAGCACCTGTTTCCGGAATTCGCTCGTCCACGAGCCGTGGGTGACCATTTCGCGCAACAATCCCTCGCGCAGCGTGGCGCTCCCCACCAGGATCTGCCGCTCCTTGAACGCCCTGGCCATGCTGAGGTAAGTCAGCAAGGCCGGGCCCAGCGTTTCCGCGTCCGGATACGAAACGTGATAACGCTTGACCAGGTCGTCCACGGAGAGGCGCAACGCTTCCTCTGCAAGCGCGGCGAGGTCCCGTACCTTCAAACGCACCACCCCGGCGTGTTCGCCCCCCGGGTGGAACCGCGCCGCGGCAAACCGCGCGTCCCCGCCCAGGGCCAGCATCTGGATGCGGCCCTTTGCCGGCAGCGCATGGCGCACCTGGTCGACCGTCCGCTCGATCTGGTTTTCCATGATCTCACGCAGTTCCGGAAGCGGAGAACGGTAATCGCGCAGGGTCTGCCGCAACCGCAGCGAGCCCAGACGGTAGGTGTGCGAATGTTCGACCCGGCCCGCGCGCAGGGTGAAAATATCCGTACTGCCCCCGCCCACCTCGACGACGGCCGTGTCCGCGTCGCGCCGCACAACACCCCCCCTGAGCAGCGGCTCCACGGCCAGGTACGTGAAGCGGTTGACTTCCGCTTCGTCCAGCGGCGTCACGTTCAATCCGGTCGCGATAAACAGCCGGTCCAGGAAGGCATCCCGGTTGCCCGCCTCACGCACGGCACTCGTTGCCACGGCCGTCAGCGCGTGTTCGCGGTCGATGGCGTACTCGCGCAGGATCCGGTCGAAGCTGCGCAACGCCTTGACACAGGCCTCCGTCGTCTCAAAGCCGATGGTACCCCCGGTAAACGTATCCCGACCCAATGAAACCGGCTGCTGCAACGATTCCAGGATGTCCAGCTTCCGGCCCCGTTGCGCCTGCGCGACCTCCATGCGAATGGATGTCGTACCGAGCTCGATGACCGCGACAGGACCCGCCTGCATCTCCTGCGGATTTGGCTTTGCCGACATGTCAACGCTCCGTTTCCGCCTCAACCCGCGCCCAGGCCGCCGCCCCCGTGACGCTGGCATCGTCCCCGAGCGCCGCGACCCGGACATCGAACGTTCCCGCGAAGGCCGGCATGACCCGGGCCTCCGCCGTACGCGCAATCGTATCCCGGAACAACTTCGGCAGGGCTTCCACCAGGCCGCCGCCCAGCACAACGACGTCGGGCAGCAGCAGGTTCACGGCGTTGCCGACCGCCACGCCGATCCATTCCGCGGCCGCGCGCACAATCGCTTCAACCGCCGCATCGCCCGCCTTCACAGACGCCGCCAGCGTTCCGCTCCTGATCTTCGCGAGATCGAACCCCGCGGCCTCCTGTAAATGCGGCGCCTCACCCCGGAAGGCCGCCGTCGCCGCCGCCGCGGCAATCGCCCGGCGTCCCGCCACCGCCTCCAGGCAGCCCCGCCGCCCGCATCCGCACAGCGGTCCTTCCGGCACCACCTGCATGTGGCCGATCTCCAGCCCGGACATCCGGGCCCCGTGCAGAATCCGGCCCTCGTAGACGCAGCCCCCGCCGATGCCGGTCCCCGGAAACACGCCCAGCACACAGCGCGCGCCCCGCCCCGCTCCAAACCGGTATTCCCCGTACACACCCGCGTCCACGTCGTTGACCACGGTGACGGGACACCCGAAGGCTTCCGCCAACGCATCCCGTAACGGCACCTCGCGCCACCCCAGGTTCGGCAGCGCCGGCAGCACGCCGCGCTCCAGGTCGACGGGCCCCGGACAACCCACGCCGATCGCCGCCGGCGCCGCCCCGTCGCCGCCGGCCTTCGCCAGAGCCGCGCGAATCACACCCTCGATCCGCTCCAACCCGGTCTCGGCCCCCTCGTAGGCCCGCGTCTTTTTTTTGACCCGCGCGACCTCCCGGTACGAGGCATCCAGCACCTTGGCCAGCATTTTCGTTCCGCCAAGGTCAAATCCGACCCAGTACTCCGCCTTGCGCTGCGCCGCCATGTCTACCCCTTCCAGGTCCCTCTTGCCGACACGCACACCGGGGTCGCTCCGGCCGCTCAGCACGCGTCCCGGCCTGCGCGCTCCCATGCGGCATGCGACAGCAGCCAGGCCCGCTCCGTGTGCAACCGCTCGACGCGCTTCCGTACAATCGGCGCGACCGACTGCCACATGGTCCTGGCCCGGTCCTCCAGCTCGCCGATCTCCGTGTCGAACTCGGCCACGACGATACGCCGCCGCTCGTCATTCATCGCCTGTACTCCTTCCCCCCGTATCCGGATCCGGGAACCGGTCGCGATAGCGCATGTTATCCACCACCCCGGCCTTCCGCAAGTTCGGATCGCGCGGGTCCAGCACGTGTCGTTTGCCGGTCCGCGTCACGACTTCGAGCGAACCGTCCGCATGCACGGCCGATACGGTCCAGAACTTGTCCACGCCGTACGTGTAATCCTCTCCATGCTCCGAAGGCCGCACGCCTTCCGCCCGCGGCCCCGGGTGGGGCGAACTTTTCGTCTTGTGATAGATCACATGGTCCCCAACCGCGTACCCGTCCATACCCGCGTTCCTTCCTGTTCGACCGCCAGCCGGCGGACGCTGTAAACACCCGGTTTTCCTCGCGCCGGGCCGCGCCCCCCGCCCTGCAGGTTCTGCTCAGCGCCCGAACCATGCCACACGCATGTTAGCAGCCTGTTAGGAATCGACAAGATTTTCCGGAAACATCCTGTTTCTCACGATACCAACCCTAACTCAAAACACACACCCCACTCATTAAACCCTAACCGCCCCCTTTCATCCTGTTGCGCGAAACGTATGAAGATCTGCGATATCGTACAGTTTCATAGCCCTCTCAGCGGGGGGGTCAAGCGCTACATCGGCGACAAAATCGGGTTCTTCGCGCAGCAGCGCGACGTTCAGCACGTTGTCGTCGTCCCGTCCATGCGCAATCACGTACGTCTCGAACGCCGGTCCCGCGTCTACGAGATCAAGTCGCCCCCCCTGCTCGGCTCCCGCAGCTACCGCATGCTGCTCGCCCGGCGGCGCATCCTCGCGCTGCTCCAGGCCGAGCGGCCCGACCTTATTGAAGTGGACGATCCCTATCGCTCCGCCTGGATCGCCCTCGAAGCCGGCCGCCTCCTGAACGTGCCCGTCGTGGCGTTCTACCACTCCGACTACCCGCGCGCCCTGGACCGCACACTGGAACGGTTTGCCGGCAACACGGTGAGCGCCGTGTGCGCGGCGCCCATTCAGCGCTACCTGGTCTCGCTCTACAACCGTATGGATGCGACAATTGTCGCAACCCAGCGTTTCCGCGACGCGCTCCGCGCCCTCGGCATCCGCCGCCTGACCCACATACCGCTCGGCACGGATACGCGCGCGTTCTATCCGCGCCCGTCCCGCGCCGCCATCCGCTCCGAACTCGGATTGCCGGCCGACGCGCGCCTGCTGCTTTCGGCCTGCCGCCTGAGCCGCGAGAAAAACGTCCGCGCCATCGTCGCCATGATGGATCTCCTGCCGCCGGACGGCCGGCCCACGCACCTTGTGCTCGTCGGCGACGGCGAGCTCGCCGGCTGGGTGCAACGCCGCGCGGCACGCCGCCCCAACATCGCCTGGCTGGGCTATTGTGACGACAACGAACGCCTCGCGGCACTCTATTCGGCCGCCGACCTCCTGGTCCACGCCGGCACGGCCGAAACGTTCGGCCTTGTCTCCGTCGAAGCACAAGCCTGCGGGACCCCCGTGCTGGGTGTCCGCGGCGGCGGCCTCGAGGAATCCCTGCGCTGTGAGCCCCGCCCGCTTCTCGCCGACGCCCCCACGCCCGAGGCCCTCGCCCGGGCCGTTCAACACGCGCTGCGCCGCCCCGAGGACGCGTCCGCGCGCCACGCCCGCGCCGCGCGCGTGCGCGGCACGTTCTGCATTCAGAATACGTGCCGGCGCTCCCTCGCCCTGTATCGCTCCTTGTACGCGGAGCGCCGCCGTGCCGCGGCGGCGCCCGCACCGTCGCGACGTCAACCCCACGAGGAGGTCATTACACCATGATACAGGTCGACATGCACTGTCACTCGCGCCACTCCGCGCGCCCCTCGGAATGGTTCCTGCAGAAGATCGGAACCCGCGAATCCTATACCGAAGTGGAAGACGTCTACCGCCTCGCCAAGGCGCGCGGGATGGACTACGTCACGCTCACGGATCATAACACCATCGACGGCGCGCTCGAACTGGTCCAGGCCCATCCCGAGGATACGTTCGTCAGCGCGGAAGTAACCACGTACTTCCCCGAACACGATTGCAAGATCCACGTGCTGGTCTACGACATCACGGAGGCGCAGTTCGGCGCCATCCAGGCGGTCCGAAACAATATCTACGACCTGCGCAACCTCCTGCGCGAAGCCGATATCGCCTATTCCGTCGCGCACGCGACGTACAGCGTGAACGGGCGCCTGACCCGCGACATCGTGGAAAAACTCATTCTTCTTTTCAACGTGTTCGAGGGCATCAACGGGGCGCGGGGGCGGCTTTTCAACAAAACATGGGTCGAGGTGCTCCAGGACCTGGAACCGCACGACATCGAACGGCTCCAATGCAAACACCGCATCGACCCGTGGGGGCCGGACGCCTGGATCAAGGGCTTTACCGGCGGCTCCGACGATCATGCCGGCCTCATGATCGGCCAGACCTACACCATGGCCGAAGACGCGTCTCTGGCCGAACTGCCCCTCCGCCTCAAGAGCCGCCAAACCCTGGCGGGCGGACGTCACGGCGACCATAAGACCCTGGCGTTCGCCATCTATAAAATTGCGTACGATTTCTCCCGGGACCGGGCCGGAAACCCGGGCAGCGGGGGTTTCCTGGAGATGCTGAACACGCTGCTCTTTACCGACGACCGCCTCGGCTTCCGGAACTGGCTGGCCGTGCGCAAACTGAAGCGCGGCAAGGACTCCCGCGACCGCCTGCTCAGCCGTTTTTACGAGGACCTCTCCGCCGCCCGGCCGGGCAGCGGTATCGAGATCGAGGACCGCATCAACCGCGTGTACAACGGCCTGGCCACCCTCAGCGACAATTTCTTCGCGCTGATCGCCACGTCCGTCGAAAAAGACCTCCGTAACGGCGATGCCGGACGGCTGCTGAAAAACCTCGCGGCGGCCCTGCCCGCGCTTTTCTTGATTGCCCCGTTCGTCAGCACCCTGCGCCATCAGCACCAGGACCGCGAGCTGCACCGAGAGCTGCTGCGCCTTTTCGGAAAAGGACGCCTTCCGGCCGCGCGCAAGCTGCTCTGGTTCTCGGACACGATGACCGACCTGAACGGCGTTTCGGTCACCATGCAGGAGCTGGCGCGCTGCGCCCATCGCACCGGCCGCCCGGTCCGCCTCGTCACCACCCTGCCCGAAGACGAAGCACGCGATGCGCTCCCGCCCAACACCATCAACCTGCCCTGCGTCTATACCGTGACACCCGACTTCTATACCGCCTTCACCCTGCGCGTGCCTTCGTTGCTCCGGGCCATCGACATTATTGCCGCGGAAAGCCCTGACGAAATCGTCGTGTCGACACCCGGCCCTGTCGGCCTGACCGGCCTGGCGGCCGCCCGCCTGCTGGACATAAAGTGCACCGGGATCTATCACACGGATTTCACAAGGCAGGCGGATCACTTTATCGGCGATCCTTCGGTTTCCGCCGCCATCGAATCCTATGTCCGCTGGTTTTTCCGGCTCATGGACGAAGTCCGCGTACCGAGCGAGGCCTATATCACGATGCTGGCCGACCGGGGGATCAACCCCGAACGCATGCGCCTCTTCCGGCGCGGCATCGAACCCGGCTTCGCCCGCGGGGATACGCGCCGCCAGGCCGAAATCCGCCGGCGCCACGGCATTCCCCGCCATGCAGCGGTCCTCCTCTGGGCCGGACGCCTGGGCAAGGAAAAGAACCTGGACTTTCTCTTCAATGTCTACCGCGAGGCCGTCGGCGCACGTGACGACGTCACGCTGCTCGTCGTCGGCGACGGACCTGAATTGGAGCGCCTCAAGGCGGAATTCGCCTGGGATAAGCGCGTCGCCTTTGCCGGCCGCGTGCCCCGCTCCGAACTCCCCCACTACTACGAGCTGGCCGATCTGTTCGTTTTCCCCAGCACGACCGACACCTTCGGCATGGTCATCCTCGAGGCCCACGCGTGCGGCCTCCCCGCCCTGGTCACCGACGTCGGCGGGCCGCAGGAAATCGTTCAGCACGGCGCAACCGGCTGGGTCCTGCCCGCCGGCGACCTGCAGGCCTGGGCCGGCGCTGTCCGGCGGGGCATCGCGCTTAAGGAACGAGCCCCCGAGGCCTACCGCGCCATGCGCGACCGGGCCCGCCAACGCGATCATGCTGACTACGGGTGGGAACGCGTTCTGGACGATATGCTCACCCCCCCCTCCCGCGATGGTTCCGCCCCCGCGCCGCCTCCCGAATGCCCTGCCGCGGCCGCGCCCGCAGCGGCAGCGGCCGCGGCGCCAGTGTCGTGAACCTGTTTCTTATTGACGGCAGCGGCCCGTTCTTCGGCGGCTACCGGCGCCGGCGCATCAACTGGTCCAAGATTCCGTTCGACAACCTTGAAGACAACGGGGAGCTGGACACCGCGCGCCTGCGGCGCATCGAGGAGGAGTTTGCCGCACTGGCCCGCACGGCAGCCGCGCTCGGCTTTAACGGCGTGACCCTGGACGATCTCGCCCACCTCGCGCCCTGCCCGCGCTACGGCCGCGACCTCAACGCACGGATCGCACGCTACCGCGAGGCCTTCGGCCGCATCTTCTCGATCGCGGCCGATGCCGGCCTGGGCGTTTATCTCACCACCGACGCGGTTTTCGAACCCGCCGGCCGGCCCGGCTTCATGAATCCCCTCACCTCGCGCGGCCTGCCGTTTCTGGCCCGGGCCTGCGGCGAAATCCTTGCCTGTTTTCCCCAGGTCCGGGGCGTGATCCTGCGCGTCGGCGAGTGCGACAGCCGCGACGTGCGCGGCGACTTCCGCAGCCGTTTGGCCGTCAAAACCCCGCGGACCCTGCGCCGCTATATCCGCACGCTCCTGCCCGCTTTCGAACGGCACCGCCGCACCCTGATCGTCCGTACCTGGACCGTCGGCGCGTATGCCCTCGGCGACCTGATCTGGAACCGGAACACTTTCGACAGGGTCTTCCGCGGCCTTGACAGCAAACGGCTCGTTCTCTCCATGAAATACGGGGAAACCGACTTCTTCCGCTATCTCCCGCTCAACAAGCTATTCTTCCGCTCCGATCATCGCAAGCTGATCGAGCTGCAAACCCGGCGGGAATACGAAGGCTTCGGGGAGTTTCCTGCCTTTACGGGATGGGATTACGAACAGTATCTCCGCCAGCTCGGCGGCGCACGGAACGTCGTCGGCGCCTGGATCTGGTGCCAGACCGGCGGCTGGTCCGTCTTCCGCCGGCGCACCTTCCTCGACCGTTCCGCCGTCTGGACCGAAATCGATACGCGCGTGGCCGTCCGCCTCTGGCGCCACGGCGAAACCGTCGAAGAAGCCGTCCAGGCCGTCGCCGCCGCGATGGGCTGCGGAAAGCCGGACCGGCTGCTCGCCCTCCTGCGCCTGTCCGACGAGGTCGTCAAGCAGCTGCTCTATATCGAGGACCTCGCCCGCCGCAAGATCTTCTTCCGGCGCGTCCGCGTCCCGCCGCTGCTCTCGGTCTTCTGGGACCAGGTCCTCGTCAACCACTCCATGCGCAAACTGCTGCGCTGCCTCGTCACCGATCCCGAGGAAAGCATTTCGCAGGGCTATACCGCGCTGGGAAAGATCCGTGCGATGCACCGGCTGGCAGCCGAGCTCGGCCTGCCGGCACGCGATATCGCCTTTCAGTATGATACGTTTCACATTCTGGCCCTGGCCCGTGAATACTACCTCGGCCCGTACCGGCCGGACCTGCCCAAGCGTCTCCGGTCGCTCAAGCGCGCCTACATCCGCAAGTACCCCGTACGCTATGCCGTCAACCTGGACTTCTCGCGTTTTGCGATCCCGCGCTCGCGGCTTCGCTTCCTGCTCTCGCTCTTTCTTCGCGAGCAGCGCGGCTACCGGCTCGTCGACCGGCTCCTGATGATTCGCTACCTCTCGCTTATCTCCCCCATCCTGCTCCTGACGCGCCACCGCGGCACCCGCGCGCTCCTGAACAGCCAGGCCATGGGGATCCACACCGTTCTCAAGTAATCTTTCATGAGATTCTTACCCGTTCCTCACATTCCCTTAACGCGCCCCGGGCACCGTGCAGCCATGCCATCGAGGCTCGCGAACACGGTTTTGTCACGGGGGTCGACCGCGACGGGAACAGGAGAACGTTCCCACTCCTGAATGTGAGCGCCGCCATCGTACACAAACCCGCCGGTCACCCCCCCGTGGCTCCGCGCAAACTCGCGCCCGGCAGCGCCCGGCTCAAGAAACGCGCCAGGCAGAAAGACGCGCATGGCGCAGGGGCTTCTCTGAACGAAGATGCAGGCTGGACACATGCCGCGGCTTAAGCTCATCCTGCCGGCCCTCTTGATCCTCGGCGGCACCGCGGGCGCCGCCGGCACGGAGTTGCTTGCATCTGTGCGCGCGCAGCCGCGGGCCCGGGCCGTCTTGACCAACGACTATATCTTCGTCCGCGCTTCCGGAACGATGGACACGCCCTACGCCCTCGCCGCCCGCCTGGCCTCCCTGTCCAATGCCCTCGCTGTTGTGCAGGACGCTTACACGGCAAGCCTGCCCGCCGGCGCCGAGCCGGAATTTGTAATCCGCAACATCGAGCCGGGACGCTATACCTACGTCAACCGCAAGGACGAACGCTCCGACATACTCGAACTGCACCGCCCGCCGCCCGGCGGAGACGGCTTTGACCGCGTCTTTTTCGCCGCCGGAAACCGCTTCTTCGGCCGCTTTCGCGCTCTCATCGCCATCCGCGTGGCCCCCGCGCCCGGCGGCGGACTCGCCTACCGGGCCGGCGTTTATGCCTATCCCCTCTGCGCCGCGCCGCGTTTTGTAGTCCGCCACCTCCGCCTGGCCGATCTGTATTTCAACGCCAAGACCCGCGAAATCGAAGCCGTGGCACGCCGGGTAGCCGTTTATCTCGGCGAGACGCAAGGCAAGATTGACTTCGCCGGCCTGAATCCGCACACTGCGTTGCATCATGCAGATCCCCGTGAACTCGATTGTTGTCCATGAGCGCGTCCGCAAGGACATCGGCGATCTCCAACCCCTCATGGACAGCATGACCGCACACGGGCAGCTCAACCCCATCGTCATTACCCGGACCCGCGAGCTCATCGCCGGCCGGCGGCGCCTGCTGGCCGCCCGCCAGCTCGGCTGGTATACGATCGAAGCCGTCTCCGTCGACCGCGATTCGCCCGTGGATAAGCTCGCGATGGAGCTCGAAGAAAACGTGCACCGCAAAGATTTCCTGCCCGCCGAACTCCTGGAAGGCTATGCGCGCCTGGAAAAGCTGCGCCGCCCGCGCCTGACAATGCGCCTCGGACGCTTCTTCCGGCGGGTCTGGACCCGCCTTGCCGCGTTCTTCCGCAAGGAGGACGCCGGCCCGGAAGACGAGAGCGGCCACGAAGCCTACGATACCAGCAACGTTCCGCCCCTGGCCTGACTACGCTGCGGGCCGGGCGGCATCCGCGGCCCAATGCGCCAACAAGCGCTGCATGCCCTCCGCGCCCACGTAACGTTGCAACACCCGGCGGTCCGTGCGTGACACGTCCACCAGGATCAGCCCGTCCAGGACGTTCGCAAAAGCCGGGTCCAGGTTGAACCCCAGCAGCCGCCCGCCCAGCTTCAGGTACTGCTTGAGCAGGATGGGAATCCCCTTCAACTCCGACTGCACGTCGGCGATCAGCGCTTCGACTTCTTCCACGCTGTCCACGACCATGCGCAGCTCCCGGCGCCGCAATTTATGCAGGAACGAGCGGCGTAACGGCGTACGCGCCTTCACCAGGCGCGCCAGGTCCGGCATGTAATTATTCATCTTCAGAAACGATACGAGCAGCTCGCGCGAGACGCTGTTGTACTCGTCGCTGATGCTCACCGGCCCGAACAGGATGCGATAACGGGGATGGCGCACCAGGTAGGCGGCAATGCCCTTCCACAACAGGTACAGCGACAAATAGTTGCGCTGGTACTCCGGGCACACGAAGGACCGCCCCATTTCGAGGGCCGGGTCGATGCGATCGAGCAACCCGCGCCGGTAGCGGAACAAGCGGCTGGTATACAGCCCGCGAACCCCGAAACGCGGCAGGATCTCATCCGTCGGCCCCAGGCGGTACGCCCCCGCCAGCTCCGCCGCCCCGCGGTTCCACAGGAACAGGTGCAGGTAGTACGCATCGAAACGGTCCAAATCGAGCGCCCGTCCCGTACCCTCGCCTCCCGCCCGGAAAGACACTTCCCGCAAACGCCCGATCTCCCGCAAGAGACGCGGTATCTGCGGCGCGCGCGCCACCCATACCTCGAACGCATCGTGGACCACCAGCCGCTGGTCCGGAGGCAACGCAGCCGTTTCCCGCAGCAGTTCCGCGCGCGGAACCGCCGCGGCCGGCGCTTCCGCACGCCGACTGCCGCGGCGCACCGGCAACGGCAGCCCCGGTCCCGATTTACCCGCGCGCCGGTTACCCAGGTGGTAGGTCCGCAGCCGCAGGTAAGCCGCCCTCGCCGCGTCGTCCCGGAACGCCTGCAGGCGCCGGAACGGAATCGGATTGCCCACGTGAACCGGGAACAGCCGGCCGAGCTTGTTCAACAGCTCGCGCGGCAGCCGCACCGTGCGCAACCGCGGATGCAACAGGCCCAGGGCATGAAACACGGCCCCGTTCTGCCCCTCGAAAAACACCGGCACCACGGGCGCCTGCGTCCGGCGCGCCAGCGAGCCGACGGCCGCGCTCCAGGCCGGCTCTTCCACCGCGTGCCGGCGCATGTCGTAACGCGCGACCTCGCCCGAGGGAAAAAGCCCCAGCACGCCGCCCGCCCGCAACCAGCGTAACGCCTCGCGCAACGCGGCCGCATTCGTGTGCCGCGCGCTCCGCCGGCCGAAGGGATCCACGAAAATGAAGAGCTCGCGCAGCTCCGGGATGCAGCCGATCAGGTAGTTGGCCAGGATCTTGACGTCCGGCCGGACCGATCGCAAGAGATGGCCCAGCAAGAGTCCCTCGAGCCCGCCGAAACAATGATTGGCCGCCACGATGGCCGGCCCCCGGGTCGGGATGCGCGCCCGGTCGCTCTCCGCCACCCGGTACCCCACATCCAGCGCACCCAGCACCTGCTCCAGGAACGGACGACCCGCCAGGACCGGGTCCGTCTTGATGCGGCGGTACACGCCGTTCATCGACTCCAGCCCGAGCACCCGCTCCAGCGTCCAGCCGACCGGCATAAACAGGTTATGCCGTACCGGGTCCCGATACGGATTCGGAACCGTAAAGATACGCTTTACCGCCGCTACGCCCGTCCGCGCCATCCCCGCCCCCCCTCCGGCAACAGAAGCCTGCGGCGTCAAGGGCCGCCCGCGGCGCCGGTTTACCAGCGGCGCCCGCGGTCCCCGCGGTCTCCGCGGTCCTGGCCGCCCCGGCCTTCACCCCGCGGCCGCGGCTGCGACTCGTTGACCCGCAGCTTCCGGCCCATGAATTCGTACTGGTTCAAGGCTTTGATCGCATCCAGAGCTTCGCTCTTCTCCGGCATCTCGACGAAACCGAATCCCTTGGATTGGCCCGAAAAACGGTCGACAATCACCCGCGCCGAGCTTACGGATCCATGCTGCTCGAACAGTTCCTGCAATTCCTGGTCACCGGCCTTGTAGGGCAGGTTTCCAACATAGATGTTCATGGATAACTCCCATGCGTGCCATGTCTCTCTCTCGAACCGACTCCTGCATTATGACACCGCATGCGGGCTCGGCCTGGTCACTCTCAACCGGGGACAGAATATGCCATCGACCGGCCCGAAAGACCAGCACTTCTTTGCAATTTTTCCCGGAGCGCCGGCTTGCCATGGGCGCCGCTTTCCGGCACGCTGCGAACCGGTTCGATGCCCCGTGAAATGGCCATAGCCGGAACGCACGATTTCGTGCTCGACACGCTGACCCGCGACGCCCTGCTGCGGCCCGGACGGCGCGTCCTCGACGTGGGCGCCGGCGCCGGCGCCCTGTCGGAGCGCCTGCGTGACGCCGGTCTCGAGGTCGCCGCCTGCGACGTCGCCCCCGACGCCTTCCTGGCGCCGGGTATCGTCTGCCGCCCCATCGCCGGCGACGGGCGCCTCCCCTACGAGAGCGGCGCGTTCGACCTCGTGCTCGCCGTCGAGGTGCTCGAACACGTCGACGGGCACCTGCGCTGCTTTGCCGAAATGGCGCGCGTCCTGGCACCCGGCGGGCATCTGCTCTTTACCACGCCGAATATACTGTCGCTCAAGTCGCGCCTGCGCTTTCTGCTGACAGGCTGCTTCTACTCTTTCGGGCCCTTGGAACCGGCAACGCGGGATCCCGCCGCGCAACATATCTCGCCGTTCGGCCTGAACCGCTACGCCTGGGCGCTTTCGCAGCACGGCCTGCATATTGTCCGCACCGCCACCGACCGCCTGCAGACAACCTCCCTCTCCCTGGCCTGGCTCGTCCCCCTCATCCGCCTCGCGGTCAGGCGGCACCCGCTTCACCGCGCCCAGAACTCCGCCACGCTGCTCTTCGGCCGCAAACTGGCCGTGCTCGCGCAAAAGCGGTGATCAGGCCCCGGCCTCCGGCGCGCCCCGAGCCCGCCCTCCCGCCCTCCGCCGCAATCCCCTGTTGCACCCGTTCCGTCAACGGGGTACACTTGGGGGCAGGTACCCAAGCACGACGTACAAACACCCAACACAGGAGCCACGGTTATGCCCGAATTCAACGAAGTGATTAAAAGCGCGGACTGGAAGACGGAAAAGCACGTACCGGTTATCGAGTGCCCCGCCGAGGTCAAGGCCGGCGAGTTTTTCGACGTCACGGTATCGCTGGGCAAGGAAGTGGCGCATCCCAACACGACCGAACACCATATCCGCTGGATTCAGCTCTACTTCCAGCCCGACGGCGCCAAGGCCCCGTTCCAGGTGGGCCATTTCGAATTCAGCGCCCACGGCGAAGCGGCAGACGGGCCGAACAGCGGCCCGGTCTATACCCACCACAAGGCCGCGGCCGCGCTGAAGACCGACCGTGCCGGAACCCTGCTGGCCCTCGCTTACTGCAATATTCACGGCGTCTGGCAGTCTTCCCGAGCCGTGACAGTCCGCTGAGGCGGCGAGCGCAGCCGGGTGCGGGGTTCAGCCGTGCCACTTCAGGAAGAGCTGGGCCATCCAGCTCTCCGGGCCGATAAATCCGCGCTGCAGCAGGAGGCAGAGGGTCGTCACCGCCGCGGCCGCAATGCATACGCCGATCGCGTTCGCGATCGCGAACTTGCGGCGGTCCAGGCCGAGCAGGTATGCGCCGAACGCCCCCGTGTACACGCCCGAGCCGGGCAGCGGGATGCCGATGAACACGGCCACCCCGAACTCCCCGTAGCGCTCGACGTAAGGATGAATACGGTGCCGGGTACGCGCCAGCACCGGCCAGACCCTGCGGTCGAACCAGTCCCACCGGCGGATGAACAGGAAGATCGGGCCCATCACCTGAAAGACCAGCCAACCCAGCACGATATTGGCGAGCACGCAGATCAACACCACGGCCGGCCACGGCACATACGCCGCCAGCGCGAAGATGCCCAGCGGAATCGACGCGCGCAGCTCCAGCGCCGGGATCAGGGTAACCAGTATCAACAGCGCCGCGGCTTTCACAGCGCCCGCCACTGTTTCAGCATCCGGTAGAATCGCACGGTGTCCCGGATGGGATTGATCTTGCTTCGCTCGTCGCGGTAAATCACCCGCGTCGGCACCGCTCCGAAACGCACGCCCCGGGCCGCCATCTCGAGCAGGATCTCCGAGTCCGCGGCAAACCGCGCCGAACCCAACGGGCGGGCCGGCAGGCTGTCGCACCGGTAGAGCCGGTACCCGTTCTGGGTGTCCGGAATCACCTGGCCGATCCGCCGGCTCAACAGCCGGCTCATGTAACGGTTGGTCCATCGCCGCACCCGGGGCATGCCCCGCACGTTCGTCATGCGGTCTCCGATCAGCACGGGCAGCCCCGTCCGCCGGTAGGTTTCCAGGAAGAGGGGAATTTCCTCCGGGTCGTGCTGGCCGTCGGCGTCCATGGCAATGACGCACTCAACGCCCTTCTCTTGCGCATACCGGAACCCCGTCTGCAGGGCCGCACCCTTGCCGCGGTTGCGGTCGTGCCGCAGCACCACCGCACCGGCCCGCTCCGCCTCGGCCGCCGTATCGTCCGTGGAGCCGTCGTCGATCACCACCACTTCGGGAGCATGCCGGCGCGCGCCCCGCACCGCCTCCCCGACGCGTTCCGCCTCGTTGTAGGCCGGCATCAGCACCAGGAACGTGCAGCCGCTTCGGCCCGCAGCCGCGGTTTGCGGAGGCTCCGGAATAATGCTATGCTTTTGGGTGTCCATGACGACATCGGGTAAAACGCTGCAGGATAGCACGGACCGGAAGATTGGCAATCATTCTATCCTGTCGCGCCGCGCCTTCCTCAAGGCGGCGGGCCTTGCCGGCGCCGGGCTCACCGCCGGGCCCGCCGGCGCCGCCTCCGCCGCGGCGCCGCCCCCGCACGAAGCCCGCTTTTACGACAAGCTCAAGAACAACCTCGTGCGCTGCAGGCTCTGCCCGAAGGGATGCGTGGTCCCGCCGGGAGGCGCCGGCTACTGCCGCGTCCGCGAAAACCGCGACGGTACATACGTCACCCGCGTTTACGGCCTGCCCTGCGCCGTCCACGACGATCCCATCGAGAAGAAGCCGCTCTTCCACGTCTATCCCGGCAGCCGCGCCCTGTCGATCGCCACCGTGGGCTGCAACATGCACTGCAAATTCTGCCAGAACTGGGACATTTCCCAGGCGTCGCCCGACGACGTGTCGCCTCCCTACCGCGCGCCGGAGACGATCGCCGAACGCGCCGCCCGCCAAGGCTGCAAAACCGTGGCCTATACGTACAACGAACCGACCGTATTTTGCGAATACATGCTCGATTGCGCCCGCGCAGCCCGGGAGCAGGGCATCGGCAACGTCATGATCAGCAACGGGTACATCGGCCGGGAGCCCCTCGCGGCCGTCTGCCGCGAAATGACCGCCGTAAAAGTCGACCTCAAGGCCTTTACGCAGCGCTTCTATCGCGAGATGTGCGAAGGCGATCTGCAGCCCGTGCTGGATATTCTCAAGTCCATCAAGGCGACAGGGACATGGCTGGAGATCGTCGTCTTGATCATTCCCACCCGGAACGATTCCCTGGACGAGATCAAGCGCATGGCGCATTGGATCGTGACGGAGCTCGGCCCCCTGGTTCCGATCCATTTTACGCGTTTCCACCCATGCTACAAAATCGTCAACCTGCCGCCCACGCCGCCCAGCACCCTCCGGGACGCCCGCGACGCCGCGCTCGCGGAAGGCTGCCGCTTTGTCTACACGGGCAATATGCCCGGACAGGCCGGCGAACATACCTATTGCCCCGGCTGCAACACGCCCGTCGTCACCCGGTATGGCTTTCTGCTGCTGGAAAACCGCCTCCGCAACGGGCGTTGTCCCCAGTGTAACACGGAGGTCCCGGGGATCTGGGCATAGCCGCAGCCAGAAGCAGGCCCGCGCCCTTCAAGCCGCCCAACACCGCGCACGTTCCCCCGATCCCGAGCACCGGCAGCAGGAGAACGCCCGCCGCCAGGGCGCCGACGGCCGCCCCGGTGTGGTCCCAGGCATCCATCACCGCCGCCGCGTTGCCCACGCCGCCCCCCGCGTCGCCGTACAGACGGGTGCCCAGCGGAAATTCCGCGCCAACGGCCCACCCCGCCGCGGCGACCAACAGGTAGAGCAAAGTCTCCAGCACCGCCCCGTCCGGCACGCCGGCTTCCGATACGGCCCCCGCCAGGCGCGGCAGACCCAGCGCGAACAGCACC
>JAFGIZ010000007.1 GCA_016929365.1 Lentisphaerota bacterium | reverse complement strand
TGGCCGGGGCCTGCGGCTGTGGCGCGCGGGACGTCTGCCGACGGTGACGGATTTTCTGGCCGGCGGGGGCGCTGCGGCCGCGCGCGGGCCGATGAGCGGCCTGCTGGTGGGGTGGCTCGCGGACCGGCCGGACCGGGCGGCGCGTTTCGGGGCGCTGTTCGAGCGGCTGGCGGCGGGCCGGACGGCGCCGCCGGGGTGGTTCTGCGAAGCGGTCCTGGGATACGGCGGCGCGGCGGACCTGGAGGAGGCGTGGGACGCCTGGATGCTGCAGCAGGAACGCACCGTTTACGAGCCCGGCCGGGCCTCGCCCGCGGCGTGGGAGGCGCTGGCGGCGGAGCGGTTGCTTTATCCGGGCGCTTTTGGTATTCCTCATGCGGTCGGCACGGCGCCTCTCCGCTTGCGCGACCTGATGCACTGGCGGGATGCGCCCTGGCTGGAGGCGGCGGTGGAGAGTAAAGTGCGCCGGCTGCGGCTCATGGCGCTGGGCCGGGGAGAGGCGTACGGCGCGGTGGTGGAGCACTACGCGGCGTACCTGAACGCCCTGCGCGGGGATGCGGATCGGGAGGTGTTGGTGGAGCTGCTGGAGGAAGCGGAAGCCCTGCACGAAGCGACGGCCGCGGGACGCCGGTCGGGCGGGATTCCGGAGAACGGACGGACACAGTGACGACACAAAGCACAATCGTCGGCGAGATCGAGGACGAGGTCCTGCGGTTCACCGTGGGCCGGGACCCCGAGCTGGACGTGGCCCTGGCGGAAGCGGATTGCCTGGGCACGGCGGCCCACGTCACCATGCTGTCGCGGGTTCCCGTCAGCCCGCGCCTGCTGACCGCGGCCGAAGCGCGGCGGGTGATCCGGGTTCTCACGGCGGTCATCAAGGAGGTTCGGGCGGGGCGGTTCCGGATTTCAAATCGGGACCAGGACGTGCACCTGGCCGTGGAGCGGGTCCTGACGCGGAAACTGGCGGAGACGGGCAAGAAGGTGCACACGGGCCGGAGCCGGAACGACCAGGTGGCGGTGGACCTGCGCTTGTACGGCAAGACGAACCTGCTGGACTTGATGACGGCGGTGTTGGATCTGGCGGACGTGTTGTTGACGTTTGCGGAGCGGCACGCCGCGGTCCCGATGGTGGGCCGGACGCATCTGCAGCCGGCCATGCCCAGCTCGGTCGGGTTGTGGGGGTCGGCGTATGCCGAGAGCCTGCTGGACGACATGATCCTGCTGCAGGCGGTCTACGCGATGAACAACAAGAGTCCGCTGGGCTCGGCGGCCGGGTACGGCGTGGGGCTGCCCATCGACCGCAAGCTGACGGCGCGGCTCCTGGGTTTTGCGGCGCCGGTGCATAACGTGCTGCATGCGGCCAACGCGCGCGGCAAGTGCGAAAGCGCCGTGCTGGCGGCGCTGGGCCAGGTGATGCTGACCCTGTCGCGCCTGGCCGAGGACCTGATCCTGTACTCCATGCCGGAGTTCGACTACTTCCGGCTGCCGGCGGCGGTGTGCACGGGCAGCAGCATCATGCCGCAAAAGAAAAATCCGGACGTGCTGGAGCTCGTGCGGGCCCGGACGGTGCGGGTACAGGGCGCGGCGGCGACGGCGGCGGGTATCGTGGCGCGGCTGCCCGGGGGGTACCAGCGGGATCTGCAGGAGATCAAGGGATTGTACGTCGAGGGCATGGGCACGGTGCGGGACGCCGTCGGCATCATGGCGACGGTGCTGCGGCGGGTCTGGGTGAACCGGAAGGCGCTGCGGGCGGCTTTCGGCCCGGAGGTGTTCGCCACGGACCGGACGCTCGAGCTGGTCGCGGAGGGCAAGCCGTTCCGGGACGCCTACCGGAACGTGAAGGCGCATTTGAAGGATCTGGAGAACCGGAGCGCGGACGAGGCGGTGCGGGAGAAGCGCCACCTGGGCGCCCCGGGCGAGCTGGACCTGGACGTGTTGCGGTTGGGCGCGGCGCGGTTCCGGGACGTATTGGTCAAGGAGCGGCGCGCGTTTCACGGCGCGCTGTCCAAGTTGCTGGGCGTGAAGTATCCCGAACTGACGAGACGGAGGTAAGATGAGTGGGAACGGACGGTACGGACGGATGGTTTTGTGTGCGGCCGCGTGCGGGCTGGCGGTGGCCGCGGCGTGGGGGCAGGGTGCCGGCGCCGGCGAGGCGGCCGCGGCGGAGGGCCTGTCCTGGCGGCAGATTCTCGAAAGCGGCGGTTGGCTGATGTACGTGCTGGCGGCGCTGTCGGTGTTGACGGTGGCGCTGGTGGTGTATTTCGCGGCAGTGCTGCGCACGGGCCAGATCGCGCCCCGGCGGCTGCGGCGCGTGCTGATGGACCAGATCCGCGGCGGCTCGATCGAGGACGCGCGCAAGGCGTGCGATTTTCAGCCCTGCCCGCTGGCGGCGATCGCGGCGACGGCGCTGGATTACGTGCGCGAGTCCGGCGGCGGCGATCCGATGCTGCTCAAGGACATGATCGAAAGCGAAGGCGGCCGCCAGGCCGAGTCGCTCCAGGGCCAGACGCAGTACCTGTATGACATCGGCGTGATTGCGCCGATGATCGGGTTGCTGGGCACCGTGTTCGGCATGCTGCGGGCCTTCGGCTCGGTCGCACTCAACGAGGCGGCCGCGAAGCCCGTGGTGCTGGCGCAGGGCGTCTCCCAGGCGCTGATTACGACCGCGTTCGGGCTGATCGTCGGGATCCCGGCGATGATCTTTTACGCGTTTTTCCGGCGCCGCGCCGCGGGGCGCGTGGCGCACCTGGAGGCCGTATCGGCCGAGCTGTTGACCGCCCTGGCGAGCCGGAACGCGTCATGAAATTCGGAGAACGCAGCGGCGGCATCCATCCGGGGTTTCAACTGGCCCCGATGATCGACGTGATCTTTATCCTGCTGTCGTTCTTTATCGCGACGCAGATTTTTTCGCAATGGGAGACGGAAATCGATATCACGCTTCCCACCGCGGAGAGCGGCGACCTGCCGGAGCGGTTGCCGGGCGAGATCATCATCAATATCCTGGAGGACGGGACCGTCTCGGTGAACCGGCGCGTGCTGGACGATGCCGCGCTGGGCGGTCTGCTGGCGCGGATCGTGGAGTTGTTCCCGGGCCAGTCGGTGCTGATCCGCGCGGACCGCCGCACGGATTACGGGCACGTCATTCGCGTGCTGGACCGTTGCCGGCAGGCGGATATCTGGAACATTTCGTTCGCGACGGCCGCGGAAGAGGGTTAATGGCGGCGCTTGTACTCGTTATCCTGGCGGCCGCGGGCCTGGCGCTGGGGCAGGACCTGGGCGAGGCGGAGCAGCTGGAGTTTGCCGACGGGCTGTACGCGCGGGGTCTGTACGAGGCCTGTATTCCCGAGTACGAGGCCTTCCTGGAGGCATTTCCGGAGAGCCCGGCGCGGGACGCGGTCTATTTCCGGCTGGGCGAAAGCTGCCGGCATACCGGCGACGTCAGCGCGGCCGAGAAGTATTTCAAGCGGGTGTTCGACGAGTATCCCGAGAGTCCGTTCCGGCTGAAGGCGGGGTTCCGCCGCGCGGACCTGTTCATGCAGGCGGGGTACCATGACGCGGCGGTCGAGTTGTTCAAGCGGGTCGTGCAGGAGGAACCGCCGCCGGACCTGGCCGCGGCCTCGTTTTACCTGATGGGCGACGCGTACCGCGAGCTGGACCGGCCCGACGCGGCGCGGATTGCCTACGCGCGGGTCCGGGAAGCGTTCCCGGAGTCGGAGTTCTATCCGTATGCCCTGCTGAAACTGGGCGAGCTGGCGGCGCCGGAAGATCCGGCCGAGGCCCTTGCGCTCTACGCGCGCGCGGCGGCGGACACGAACGCCCCGGCGCGCGTGACGGCGGAAGCCCTGTTCCAGAGCGCGGAGCTGCAGTACGAGCAGGGGGCGTACGAGGCGAGCGCGGCGGCGTACCAGCGGCTGCGGCGGGAGTTTCCCGCCGACGCGCGGGCGCGCGAGGCGGCATTGCGCACCGCCTGGTCGCTGTACCGCGCGGGGCTGTACGCGGAGACGCTGCGGGTTGCGGACGCGGTTTTGAACCGGCCGGAGCGCGAAGGGGAACCGGACCCCGCGGCGGAGGCGGAGTGGTTGTACCTCAAGGCCAACGCGCAGCGCGCCCTGCTCAAGCGCGAGGCGGCGCGGGAGACGTATGCGCGGCTGATCGAGCGCCATCCCGACTCGCGCTACGCGGATGCCGCCCGTTACGAAAACGCGCTGGTGCACTTCAAGATGGGCGAGTTCGAAGGCGCGATCGAATGGGCGCGGGGCGTGCGGGCGGACGCGGCGCGCGGGGCCGATGTATACTGGCTGCTGGCGGAGTCCTATGCGGCGCTGGACCGGCACGATGACGCCCTGCAATACTACCGTCTGATCCTGAAGGACTTCCCGGACAGCGCCATGGCCGGCGACGCGGCGTACCGCATTGCGTACCATCTGCAATCGCAGGGGCGTTACGCCGAGGCCGCGAGCCGCTTCCTGGAAACGGCGCAGCGTTTTGCCGACAGCGAAACGGCGCCGAAGGCCCTGTTCGCGGCGGCGTTGTGCGCGTCGCAGGACGGGCGTTACGACGACGCCGCCCGGGACTGGGGCGCGCTGATCCGCCGTTACCCGGAGCATGACCTGGTCGAGGACGCGCTCTACCAGAAGGCGATGAGCGAGATCCGCCTGGAGCGGGACGAGACGGCGCTGGTAACCGTGCGCGCCCTGCTGCAGCGCTTCCCGGAGACGCCCTATGCCGCCGAGGCCTGGTACTGGCAGGGCGTCCTGCTGAGCCAGGCGGAGCAATGGGCCGATGCCCAGGCGGCGCTGCGGCGGGCGCTGGCCGCGTCGCCGCGTCCGGAGCTCGCGCGCGACGCGGAGTTCCGGCTGGCGACCGTGTTGCAGCGGACGGGCGCGGCAGGGGAGGCGGCGGACCGTTTCGAGGCGCTGCTCGACACGCCCAGTGTCGAGCGGTTTGCGCCGGCGCTCCTGCAGTGGCTGTCGGAGACGCGTTACGCGGAGCAGGCCTTCGAACGGGCGGAGGCGGCGGCGCGGGTGATGACGGAGGAAGAACGGGCGCCGTCCGTGCGGGAGACGGGGTGGACGCTGGTCGGACGCGCCCGGCTGGCGCGCGAGGATACCGCGGGCGCGGCGGCGGCGTTCGAAAACGCCCTGGCAACGGGGGCGGGGACGCGGTTCGGCGCCGAAAGCGCGTTGCGCCTGGGCGACCTGGCCCTGGCGCGCGGCGATGCGGCCGGCGCGGGTGCCTACTACAAGCGCGCGGCGAGCGGCGCGGGAGAAACCGCGCCGGGAATCCGCGCACGCGCCTACGCCGGCCTCGGCCGCGCCGCCGCGGCGGGGGGGGACCCGGCCGGCGCGGCGCGGTATTTCATGAGCGTGGCGGTGCTGTACGACGACCCCGAGATCGTGCCGGA
>JAFGIZ010000046.1 GCA_016929365.1 Lentisphaerota bacterium | reverse complement strand
GAAACGGCGGTGTCGCACGAGCCGGCGCCGTATGCCGGCACGACGCTGGATCTCCAGGAGGTGGACCTGGAGCGTGCCGGCCGGGCGGTCGTACGGGAGCACGTGGCGGTGCTGGAGCAGACGTACCGCCATCTGCAGCCGCTGAACCTGGAGCGTTACTTCAAGCTGCTCCGTTACGCGCCGGGTATCGAGGAATATGCCGCGCTCGCGGCCCTGGAGCGCGTGCTGACGGGCTCGTCGGATTACGCACACGTGGTGTGCGACACGCCGCCAACCGGCCTGACGCTCCGGATGCTGGCGCTGCCGCAGCTCACGCTCGACTGGATTGGACGCCTGGCGGCGTTGCGGCGGGAGATCCTGGACAAGCGGCACACGATTTACCGGCTGTCGCGGGGCGACGAAACGAGCACGACGTTGCCGTACCGCGCCGCGGACGATCCGGTGATGCGGACGCTGGATGCCATGCAGGCGCGTTACACGCGCCTGCAGACCGCGTTGGCGGGACCGGACACGGACGTGGTGGTGGTGTTCAACCCGGACCGGCTGGCGCTGGCCGAATCGCGGCGGCTGCTGGCGGGGTTGGCCGCGCTGGGCCTTTCGTGCCGGACGGCCTGGCACAACAAGTTTCCCGCGGGCGACCCCGCCGAGGCGGAGCGTGTCGAGGCGGCGTTGCTGGGCCCTTACCCGGGGATCCGGCGGATCCGGGTGGGCACGGGGCATGCCTGGGACACGGAGCTCGCGGTTTGAACGGCCCGGCGCTGGCGCTGTTCCTCGCCGCCACGGTGTTGCTCTCGCTCGGGCACATCTGGGGCTTGCGGCGCAACCGGCGCCTTGTCCGGACGGCCTTCGAAGCCCTGGAAGGCGCGGTCGGCGCGGCGGACCGTACCTTCACGCGGATCGGGGGCGGCGTGGGATATCACGCGGTTTTCACGCCGGCGGATCGTACGGGCGTGACGCGCGTGGAGGCGACGATGACGCTGCTGGCGCGCGAGGCGTGGCTCTACTACCCGGTCAGCCGGCTGACGCGGCGTTTCGACCGCCTGTACGTGACGCTGTGCCTGGCGCCGGGGGCGTGTGCGGATACCGGCGAAGCGCACCTGATTGAGGAACGGTTTGCGCGTTTCCGCGGACCGAAAATCGTCCGGGCGGCGGCCCTGGAGCAGGAGCCCGCGGCATGGGGCGGGCGGCGGTTCCGGCTGTACTGGGAAACGCGGGCGGGGCGGGACCGGCTGCGGGGCCTCATGGCCCGGCTGCCGGAGCCCGGCCTGCTGCGCCACGTGGCCGTTGTTCCTGCGCGGAACCGCGTGCATTTTTTCGTCATTCCCCGCCCCGGTGCGGTCCGCCGGCCGGCGGCCGCCGTCTACGCCTGGGCGGCGCGGCCTTTTTCCTCTACACATCCGTAAACATTCTGATATTAATAGCGCATGGCCAGCGAGCTTGCGTTTGTCTTGATCAATCCGTATACGATCGCGAAGTCGCGCACCGGCGGCGTGATCGCGCGGTACGTCGCGCGGACGGACCTGGCCCTGGTCGCGGCGCGGATGTTCGGGCCGAGCCGGGACCTCGCCGACGAATACGCGGCCCTGGTCCGCCGGCACGCGCGCCACGAGTCCGAAGTCTCACACCTGATTGCCGATTATATTACGCGGTGCTATACGCCCAATCCGGCAAACGGCCGGCCGCGCCGGGTGATGATGCTGTTGTTCGAGGGCGAAGACGCGATCCGCAAGGTGTGGGAAGTGACCGGCAGCGCGACATTGCGCTCGGACAGCGGGCAGACGGTGCGCGATACGTACGGGGATTACATCGTGAGCGCCTCGGGCCAGGTGCAGTACTTCGAACCCGCGGTCCTGGTCGCCCCGTCGCGAAAACGCGCCGGCCTGACCCTCCGGTTATGGGGCCGCTATTCGTCGCGGGACGGCGGCCTGGTGGCCGCGGCGACGGACGTTCCGGAGGGCGAGGGAGTGGAGCGGACGCTGGTCCTGCTCAAGCCGGATAATTTCCAGGTGCCCAGTGCACGCGCGGGCAATATTATCGATATGCTGTCTTTGTCGGGGCTGCGCATTATCGGGGTGCGCAAGGTGTCGATGAGCGTGGCGCAGGCGGAGGACTTTTACGGGCCGATCCGCGCGAACCTGGAGGATAAGTTCGCGCTAATCGGCGGCCCGCGGGCGGCCCGGATTCTCGCGGACGAGTTCGGTTTCGAGGTGCCCGCGCCGACGCTGGACACGTTGTGCCGCGAGCTCGGTCCGCTTTTTGCGAAGACACAGTTCGAGAGCATCATCAAGTTCATGACGGGCTACACGCCGTCGGAATGCAGCGCCCGCAACAAGGGGCGGCTCGGACGCGAGCACTGTCTGGCGCTGGTTTACGAGGGCGTGAATGCCGTGGCCAAAATCCGGGCGCTGCTCGGTCCGACGGATCCGCACAAGGCGCGGCCCGGCTCGGTGCGCCGGGAATTCGGCAGCAGTATCATGGTCAATGCCGCGCACGCGTCCGACTCTCCGGAAAGCGCGGAACGCGAGATACGTATTGTCCGGGTGGAGGGGGACGACGTTCGTCCGCACATAGAGAAATACTACGGCGGGGCGGTGTCGCGGCTGCTGGCCTGGGGCCGGGGCATGCCCGGCGGGCACCGCCGCCGGCCGGGTACACTGAGGCGCATATGGACCAGACGGAAACCATCAATCCCCGAATAGCCGCTATTCCGCCTTCGGCCACGCTGGCCATTACGGCGCGGGCCCGCGCCCTGAAGGCGGAAGGCCGGTCGATCTGCAATTTCGCGGCAG
>JAFGIZ010000006.1 GCA_016929365.1 Lentisphaerota bacterium | reverse complement strand
GCGCCGCCGCCGTCCAGTTTCCAGGTGCCCCGCCAGGCGGCGGATTTGTAATACGCCGGCGCGCGGTAGTATTTCTGATAACAATCGCCCAGGACCAGCCGGCCGAGCAATCCCTTGCGGATCGCCTTGTGGGCCAGGATGTGGTCGGGATCGGCGTGGCGCTGGAAGATGCAACCCAGCTTGACCCCGGCTTCGTCGCAGGCGTCGATCATGCGGTCCATGTGCGCAAGCGTGATATCCAGCGGCTTTTCGCTCAACACGTGCCGGCCGTGCCGCGCCGCATTGACTGCGCTGCGGTAATGCAGGCCGGACGGTGTGCAGATACAGACGGCGTCCAGATCGGATTCCTTGCGGTACATCTCCGTCTCACGGGCGTAGAAAGGCACGTTCCACCCTTCTTTCCGCATGACGGCTTCCTGCTTCGGGTCCGTGTCGCACACCGCGACCAGCTCCGCGTCCCGCGCATCCCGGATCGCTTTTGCGTGAAACGTGCCGATTACGCCGTAGCCTACGATTCCGAATCCGATTTTACCCTTGCGCATGATTTGCCCTCGACTTTCCTGTGCTTGGCTGTTGATCAAAGTCGCTATTCTTAAACCCGGGCGTACCTCCAATGCAAGCGCGCAATCCGCAGACGCCGTTGTTTAGACTTGGAACGCCGGCAGTCTCCCGGCATGCTGGCGCGGCGACCCCGAAAACGGAGTTAGTGTGAAATTCGGGTATTTCGACGATCCGGCCAGGGAATACGTCATCACGAATCCGATGACGCCGTATCCCTGGATCAACTACCTGGGCACCGAGGCGTTCTTCGGCCTGATATCCAACACGGCGGGCGGCTATTGTTTTTACCGGGATGCCCGCTTCCGCCGCCTGACGCGCTACCGTTACAACAACGTCCCGCTCGATACGGGCGGCCGCTATTACTATATCCGCGACGGCGGGACGGTATGGAACCCCGGCTGGCAGCCGACCCGGACCGCACTCGACGCGTACACGTGCCGGCACGGTTTGAGCTATACCCGGCTGGCCGGCGAGAAGGACGGCATCCGCGCAGAGCTCCTCTGCTTCGTGCCCCTGGGCTTCAACGGGGAAGTTCACCGCCTGACCCTGCGCAACCGCTCGGACCGGCCCCGGGCGCTGCAGCTCTTCTCCTTCGTCGAATGGTGCCTCTGGAACGCGCAGACCGACATGGAGAATTTTCAGCGCAATCTGTCTATTGGCGAAGTCGAGGTGGAGGGCTCGATCCTGTACCACAAGACGGAATACCGGGAACGGCGCAACCATTACGCCTTCTTCGCGGTGAACGCGCCGCTGCGGGGGTTCGACACGGACCGTGACGCCTTCATCGGGCCGTACAACGGGTTTGACGCGCCGCACGCGGTCACGGCCGGCGCGCCCGGCAACTCGATCGCGCACGGCTGGTCCCCGGTCGCCTCCCACTGCCTCGATCTCGACCTGGCGCCGGGCGGTCAGCGGGAGTTTATTTTCGTGCTGGGTTACGTCGAGAACAACGAGGCCGGGAAATGGTCCGGACCCGGCGTGATCAACAAGACCCCGGCGCAAACCATGGCTGCCCGTTTCGACTCGGGCGCGGCGGTCGATGCGGCCATGGCCGAGCTGGCGGCCTACTGGAAGGGCCTGCTCTCCGCGTACCGGCTCGAGAGCGGCGATGCCCGGGTCGACCGCATGATCAACATCTGGAACCCCTACCAGTGCATGGTCACGTTCAACCTGTCCCGCAGCGCGAGTTACTTCGAATCGGGTATCGGGCGCGGCATGGGGTTCCGCGACTCGAACCAGGATCTGATCGGGTTCGTGCACCAGGCCCCGGACCGGGCGCGCCGGCGCATCCTCGATATCGCCGCCACGCAGCTCGAGGACGGGTCCGCGTACCACCAGTATCAACCCCTGACCCGCCGCGGAAACGCCGAGATCGGGGGTCATTTCAACGACGATCCGCTGTGGCTGATCCTGTCGACAAGCGCGTACATCAAGGAAACGGGGGACTGGGCTGTCCTGGATGAACCGGTCCCGTTCGATCACGACCCGTCCGCCGCCGGCAGTCTCTTCGAGCACCTGTCGCGCTCGTTTCAATTCACGGTCCGTCATCTCGGCCCGCACGGCCTGCCGCTGATCGGGCGCGCGGACTGGAACGACTGTTTGAACCTCAATTGTTTCTCGACGAATCCGGACGAATCGTTTCAGACGACCGAAAACCGGGAAGGCGGCGTGGCCGAGTCCCTGATGATCGCCGGGCAGTTTGTGCTCTACGGCCGGGAGTACGCGCGTCTGTGCCGGCGGCGGGGCCTGGACGAGGCCGCCGACGCGGCCCGCCGCCACGTCGACCGGATGGCGGACGCCGTGCAAGCCCACGGCTGGGACGGCGACTGGTTCCTGCGGGCGTACGACAGCCGCGGGCGGCCGGTGGGCAGCCGTCGCAACGACGAAGGCCGGATTTTCATCGAAGCACAGGGTTTCTGCACCATGGCCGGCATCGGCCGGGAGGCGGGTTTATGCCGCCGGGCGCTCGACGCGGTTAAAACGCACCTGGACAGCGAGCACGGGATTGTGCTCCACAACCCGCCGTTTACGCGGTACCGGATCGCGTACGGCGAGATCTCGACGTATCCGCCGGGCTACAAGGAAAATGCCGGGGTCTTCTGCCACAACAACCCGTGGATCATGATCGGCGAAACGGTTATCGGGCGCGGGGACCGCGCCTTCGCCTACTGGCGCAAGATCGCGCCGGCTTTCCGGGAGGCCATATCGGACCTGCACCGGCTGGAGCCTTACGTGTATGCACAAATGATCGCCGGGAAGGACGCCTTCCGCCCGGGCGAGGCCAAGAACTCCTGGTTGACCGGCACGGCGGCGTGGAACTGGTACGCGATGACGCAGTATATCCTCGGTATCCGGCCGGATTACGACGGCCTGATCGTCGATCCGTGCATTCCGGCTGAATGGGACGGGTTTACCGTGCACCGGCTTTTTCGCGGCGCCGACTACCGCATCACGGTCCGCAATCCGGACCATGTCTGCCGCGGCGTGAAGCGGCTGCTCCTGGACGGCGCCCCGGTTGCCGGCGCCGCGATCCCGCCCGGGGAGTCCGGCCGCGTGTACCGGGTCGAGGCGACGCTCGGCGGATAGCCCGCGGGATCCTTGCATCAACCCGGGCCCCGTGGCACGATGGGCGGCATGAAAACGTACCGCAAAGAACTCTGGTTCAAGATCCCGTCCCGCCGGGGTTTCGTGAACATCACCGCCGAGGCCGAAGCGTGCCTGCGCGAAAGCGGGATCCGCGAGGGGCTCCTCTTGTGCAACGCGATGCACATCACCGCCAGCGTATTCATCAACGACGACGAGCGCGGCCTGCACGCCGACTTCGAGCGCTGGCTGGAAGGCCTCGCGCCCGAAAAACCCTATTCCCAATACGCCCACAACGGCGCGGAGGACAACGCCGACGCGCACCTCAAGCGCAGCGTCATGGGCCGCGAGGTCGTGGTCGCCGTAACCGAAGGCCGCCTGGACTTCGGGCCCTGGGAACAGATCTTCTACGGCGAGTTCGACGGCAAACGCCGCAAGCGGGTGCTGGTCAAGATTATCGGGGAATAGCGTCCCCGGGAGCGGCCTATGAAAGCGGATCGCGCAGGGGGGAAAACGACGCCGTGTGCCGCGCGGGTTCTAAGCCGGCATGGTCTGCCGGGGCTGGCGGCGGCGGCAACGCTGTGGGGGGCGGCCGCGGGCGCCGCGGAGGTCTCCGCGGCCGACCCGATCGCCAGCCGGTTCTGGCAGGACAAGGCGCTGTACGCCGGCGATACCAACATGCTGGTCCGGCGCGGGGTGCTGGCCGACCGCCGGGAGCGGCTGGCAACGGTCTGGGCCCGGGCAACGGGCATCGGCGCGAAGGATCCGATCGAATTCTTCCTGATCGGCCTGCCCAGCGCGCACGACTACGAGGCCATCGCGGTCACGCCCGCGAAGGCGGAAGCCATTCACGAAGCCCTGACGTTTATCGGCGTGCAACCCGGCCATCCCGTGCGGCCCGAACGGCGCGAATACTGGCCCAAGGGCGAGCGCGTGGTGGCGCACCTGAGCTGTCCCGAGACGGACCCCCCGATCGGGCCGGTGCGCCTGGAACGCCTGATCTGGAACCGCCGGGAGAACGCCCCCATGCCGGAGAGCGGCCTGGTCTTCGTCGGCTCGTACCGCATCGACGCGCCGGACCGGTCGGACCACGGCGCCTATGCCGCCGACGCGCGCGCGCCCTTCTCGATCGCCTCGAACTACAACGAGCCGACCACGGTGCTCGACGTACCGCGCCGGGCCCCGCAGGGCGAGGTCTACGAACTCCAGTATCTGAACCCGCGCTACGTGCTCCCGACGCAAGCCCTGGTCAAGCTGACGTTCCGGCCGGAACGGCCGCCCGCCGACCCGCGGGTCGCGGACCTGCGTCTGGACGTGCGGGCCGCGCCGGCCGGAACGCGCGGCGACCCCGCGGCCCCGCGTTTTTCCATCAGCCGGACGGACGGCTCGCCGCTGGTTGAGGACGGTACGCTGAACGACATGCTGGCTGCGTTCCTGGACCTGCGGGAGCAGGCCCGCGATCCGTTCGTATCCGTTCATTTCGCCGACGGCCTGCGGCTTGCCGCGCTCCGCGCGGTCTGCGGCGTCCTGGAATCGATCGACACGGAGAACGGCATCCGGATCGAGCCGCCCCCGCCGGGCCAGCTTTACTACCGCGCCCTGTTGCCGGATCCGGCCTACCGCAACCGTGCGGCCCGGTACACCCAGCCCTGGGAGCTCGAGCTGACGCAGCCCCGGGGCGCCCCGGCCCCGCACGCGACGCTCGTGCGCATCACGGAACACTGGCCGGACGCACAGGCGCTGAAGCCCGAGCTCGAGGCGGTAAGGTATCCCGTGCCCGAGCCCTCCGCCCTGGGCGACCTGCTGCGGCGTCACGGCCCCGGCCTGCCGGTGATCCTGGTCTTCGCCGAACCCGACATGGCCTACGGCACGGTCATGCGTTACCTGAGGCCCGTGCTGGACGCTTATCCCACGATCTACGTCTTCACGTCCGGCCGAAGCGGCGGTCCAGCTCGTCCAGGGGCATAACGACGAGCGTGGGCCGCCCGTGCGGACAGGTGTAGGGCATCTCCGCCCGCGCCAGATCGATCACCAGGCGCTCGATCTCCTCCAGCCTCAG
>JAFGIZ010000045.1 GCA_016929365.1 Lentisphaerota bacterium | reverse complement strand
TTCATCGTCACGCTTCCCGCGCTGGCCGCCTTGCGGCGGCGCTGGCCGGGGGCGGTCGTCGAGCTGACCGGCTATCCGCACATCGCGAACCTGGCGCGGCTGGGGGGGCTGGCCGACCGGGTGCGTTCCCTGGACGAAGCCCGCGTGGCGCGGTTCTTTTCGCTGCGGCCCGACTTTCCGCCCGAGCAGGCCGAAGAGATTCGCGCGTTCGACCTGGTCCTGTCGTACCTCTACGATCCGCACGAGGTGCTGCGCGGGAACATGGAGCGGCTCGGTGTGAAGCAGCTCATCTACGGGTCCCCGATTGTCGAGGAGGGGCACGCCGTGGAGCATATGCAGAAGCCGCTCGAAGCCCTGGCCATCTATCCCGAGCCCGGTGAGCGGCCGGAGCTGGTTCTGGGCCGGCGCCGGGTCAGGGACGCGGCGCAGCGGTTGCCGGCGCCCGGCGCGCGGGTGCTGGCGCTGCATCCCGGCAGCGGCAGTCCGAAGAAGAACTGGCCGCTGACGCATTTCCTGGAGCTGGCGCGGCGCGCGCGTGAGGCCTACGGGCTGACGCCCCTGTTTATTCACGGCGAAGCCGACCGGGCGCTGGTCCCGGAGATCGCGGCGGCGGGCGTGGCGCTATGGCCGACCGGGCCGCTGACCGAGCTGGCGCCGGTTCTGGCCGCGTGTGCGGGCTACGTGGGCAATGACTCCGGCATCACGCACCTGGCTGCCTGCGTGGGCACGCCGACGGTGGCGCTGTTCGGCCCGAGCGACGCGGCGCGCTGGGCCCCGCGCGGCCGGCGGGTGGCCGTGCTGGAGGCCGATCCGCCGACCCCGGAGGGATTGGCCGCGTTGTCCGTGGACGCCGTGCTGGAAGCGGTACGCGAGACCGGCGGCTTGTCCGATCGATGAAGTGACGTTGCCGCGTCTGGGTTACGTCGCGAGTGCGAGGAGGCCGCGTTCGCGCCAGTGCGCGGCCAGGGCGGCGCGGTGGTGGAGGTCGAGGGCCTCGTAGATGTTTTCAAGATGCTTGCCGACGGTGCGCGGCGAGCAACCGAGAGAGTGGGCGATCTGCGGGTTGGTCAAACCCGCGGCAACCAGCTCGGCCACCTGACGCTGGCGCCGCGTGAGGACGTTCATATCGGGCGGGCCGGCGGGCGGCATGAGCTCCACGTCCGGCGCCGTGGCGACGGGGGATTCGGTCAGCCGCGCACGCAGCCGGCGGAGCCGCTTCCAGTTGCGCCAGGCAATTTCGATGTGCGGCTTCATCATCAACATGAACGCCTGTTCGGCCTTCGTGAAAATGTGCTCGCGCGAATAGCATACCACGAGCATCTCGTCGGCGCAGACCGCCGAAATCCAGAGCTGGTCCGTCGTGTCGACGAGCTTGTAGAACTCGTTATAGAGACTGGTGTTCTGAAAGCGGGTCAACGGCGTTTCCGAATGCAGCGCGCCGATTTCCGTGGTCCGGATGTCCTTGATGCGCTTCAGCAGCGGGTGCTGATGCATATGCTCCTTGTAGACCGCGATCATCCTGGGGTCGACCGTGTCGATGACGCTTTCGCGCAGAGTGAAGGGATGGATGCCGTAGCGGTCGACGGTGAAATGCACCGCGTCCAGCGCCTGGTCCAGCAAGGCGTGAACGTGTCCGGGGAACGATTCGCTGACCTGGCAGTAGTGCAAACGCTCGCAGAGGCGGGCCGCCCGCAGCAAAGAAGACGAGCTCAAGTTTCGCAACCAGCCCTGGTTGATATCCAGCACAGAAAGATTTTATCAATTCCGGCCGCATTACGACAAGCATAAAAAGTCCGGGATATACGTCATCTGACGTATTGACGGTTTTTACCGCGCGGGACCAGCATGATACTGGCGACGTTGCGGGAAGCCGCGACATAACGGGAGGATACGAGCTATGTTAAAGCCAGGGAGAGCCGGCATGGCCGGTTTGTTTATTACCGCCGCCACGGCGGGGGCCCAGGGCCTTCTGAACCCCACCAGCACCCCCGCGCCGTGCATGGTTACGCTGGACCAGATCCAGTCGGTCAACCGGAGCAACCTGACGCAGGTGCTCGAGACACGGGGCGACATCGACTCGATTCGGAACACCGTGTGGTGGGCGGACAACAAGGCGGATTATAACGCGCCGCGCGTGGCCCTGTCGGGGCCGTGCACAATCGGATCGCCGGGGTCGTATTATTTGACACAGAGTTTTATCTCGACGGGCGACGGCATTCGTATCACGGCCAGCGACGTGACGCTGGATATGATGGGGTTCACGATTACCGGTGACTACGATCACAGCGATACGGGGATCTGGATTGACAGTGACTGGGGAACCGCGCCGCGATACCGCGTCGTTATCCGCAACGGGAGCGTTTATAATTTCGGATACGGTGTTGAAGCCCAGTACCTGCAGGACGGGCGGCTCGAGAATCTTCGGGTCGGGGGTAACCGCTACTACGGCATTTCCTTGAGTGGTTATCCCTGCAACGGGAACAGCATTGTGAATTGCCGTGCCCGCGGGAACGGGCTGAATGGGATCATCCTGTCCAACGGCCGACTTGACGGCAACCGGATCGAGCGCTGCACTTTTTCGGGAAACGGCGGGCTGGGCATCTATCTTTGTGCGGGTAGTTGGGATCGCTGCAGCGGCAACACGGTCCGGGACTGCACGGTCAGCCGCAACAGCTTCGCCGGGATCTGGCTGTATGGGTGGGGCGGGGACTGTCGGGGGAACGTTGTCCGTGACTGCACCGTAAGCCAGAACCAGGGGGAGGGCATTCTTCTGGACGGGGAAAACGGCGGCCACTGTACAGGCAACACGGTCCGGGATTGCAGCGTCAGCGGGAACGCGGACTACGGCGTTTACCTAAACGGCTCGGGGGGTCAGTGCAGCGGCAACACGATCGAGGGCTGTGCGATCAGCGCGAATGGGGCCAAGGGAATCTACGTGGTGGCGGGATCGGGAGAAGCCGACGGGAACGCGTTCCGGAACTGCGCCGTCAGCGGCAACGGCAGCCTGGGTATCTACCTGAACGCCACGAGCAGCGTGGGCAGCGTGGCGGGGACGCTCGTGGAGGCCTGTGCGGTGTCGGGCAACGGCTGGAACGGGATCGGGACGGACTGGGCCGATCACAGTGTCGTGCGGGATTGCCTCGTGTACGATAACGACGGATCGTCGTCCGTATACACGTACAACTCGAACTACGGCCTGTTCGAGGGCAACCACTGCGTGGACGACGACGCGGCGCGCGGTATCCGGACCGGGGGACTGACCAACATGATGTTTCGCAACTCGTCTTACGGACACACGAACGCAAACTATGCGTTCTTTGGGAGCTTGACGTACGGCCCCGTTTACGGCCCGTCGGGGCAGCTCCCCGACCCGACCCATGCGAAGGCTAATTTCACGGACTAGGAGGGTATCATGCGTTTTGGAAACACAATCCCGACTGCTGTTGCCTGGTGGATAGCCCCCGTCTTGATGTCGTGGGGGCAGGGGCCGCTTACGCCGCCCGGGGCGCCGGCGCCGAGCATGGCCACGCTTGGCCAGATTCAGGACACGAACACGGCCGCACACGCGGAGATTCTCGAGACGGATGCCCGTGTCGACGCGCTGAACACGGAGGTCAACGCGCTCTACAACAATGTGGACAATAACGAACCGCGCACGCCGCTCACGGGCCCGGTTACAATCAGTCAGAGCGGATCGTACTACCTGACGCAGAACATCGTCATGACCACGAGCGCCGCTGCGATCGCGATTCAGGCCGACGACGTGACGCTGGACCTGATGGGCTGGGCGATTATCGGCAACGGGACCGGCGCCTACGGAATCGTGATGACGGCCCCCCGCAAACGCGTGGTGGTGCGTAACGGGTCCATCCGCGAGTTCTATTTTGCCGGTGTTTTTGCGGATGACCTGTGCGACGGATATATCAAGGGGCTTCGGATCGAGAACACCGGCAACTACGGGGTCTGTCTGTATGCCTACAGCGGGCTGTGCGAGGGGATCGTGGTCGAGAACTGCACCGCCGGCGGATGCGGGGTCGGCTTCCGCCTGGACGGCACGTATGGCGGCCGGTGCTTCGGGAACCGGCTCAGCCGATGCGTGGCGCGCGGGAACGGCTACGGGTTCATTCTGACCAGCTACTACTACGGCGCCTGCGACGGCAATATCGTGGAGGCTTGCAGAGCCCTGGACAACACTGTGGACGGGTTCCACGTCAATGGCGAGGATTACGGTCATGCGGACGGGAACGTGTTTCGTGACTGCGCGGCCCGCGGGAACGGGAGCTTCGGGTGGCGGGTTTTCTCGGGCAGCTCGGGACGCTGCACGGGCAACCAGATCCGGAACTGCGCGGCGGTGACGAATGATTCGCACGGGATCTACCTGGTGGGCAGCGGCGGGGCGTGTGACGGGAACATGGTGGCGGATTGCACGTCCGTGAAAAACGGCGCCTCGGGCGTGATTCTGCAACAGGGCAGCGGCGGCACGTGCGCGGGCAACATCGTGAAGCATTGCACGACGGGCGAGAACCAGTGGCACGGCATCAACCTGTACGGGCAGGATGCCGGCAATACGATCGACGGCAACCTGGTGGAGGGATGTCGTTCCAGGGCCAATGTCGGGAGGGGCATTAACCTCTTTTTTGCAGTGGGGAATGTCATTCGGGATAACACGCTTCATGCCAATGAAGGCGCCATTGGGTTTCAGAACAGCTCCCGATGGAACCGTTTGGAGCGAAACGCGTGTAGCGGGGCGGGCACCTACGGATTTGTGGGTGGATCGCCGGCTTCCACGGAGAACCTGATCGTCAGGAATCTGTGCCGCGGGTACGATGACAATTACTCGTCCCTTACCGACAACCTTTACGGCCCGGTCATCACGCCGGGCGGTCAGTTATCGACAACGGGAGATGAAGCGAACCCCTGGGCAAATGTTTCATACTGAGGTAACCATGGATGAACGCGCTTAGAATCGATACCGTCCTCCTTCTCCCGCTCCTCCTCGCCTGCACGCTCCAGGCTGACACGTCCATCCACGCTTCGAACCGCTATGCCTACAGCGCCAATGCGGGGTGGGTGGATGCCTGTGCCGACACGAACCACGGGGCGGTGATCGGCGAGTTCGTGTGCTCCGGCTGGCTGTACGGCGCCAACATCGGCTGGATATGCCTCGGCGACGGCGCGCCCGCCGACGGGTATCAGTACGGCAATGCATCGTCCAATGACTGGGGCGTGAACCACGGCGGCGCCGGCAACCTGCGCGGCTACGCCTACGGCGCGAACGTCGGCTGGATCAAATTCGCCGACCTGGGCGCGCCCACGGTGGATCTGCTCACCGGCCGCCTGTCGGGTCATGCCTACGGTGCCAACATCGGCTGGATCGGGTTCAGCAACGTGCACGCCCACGTCCGGACCGCCAACCTGGTCCAGGGCGCCAGCGGCGACGGGGACAGTATCCCGGACGGATGGGAGTACAGGTGGACCAACACGCTGGACGCCCTGCTCGACGGCCGCGATTCGGACCGCGACGGCAAGAACGACGACGAGGAATACGAATGCGACACCGATCCCTTCGACGACGGCGACTTCCTGCGCTTCACCGCCATCGAGGCGGCGACCGTATCGAACGCCACCGTGACGTGGGCCAGCCGCCCGACCCGCCTCTACCGCGTGCAGGATTCCACCAACCTCCCGGACGCCGGCGCCTGGACGGACACGTTTCCCGGCCTGCAGACGCCGGATCCCGGCGAGACCACCGAACGGGAGATAAGCTGCAATGTCTCCAATCCCGCGACCTTTTTCCGTGTCAAGGCCGTACGGCCGTTAAGCCACTGAGTTTACAGGTCCTCTTCGGGATGGGAGAAAACGGCACGGCGGCGCGTGACGGTGAATAGTCCGAGGATACGATGCAACGCGCGCTTGACGCGGGAGGCTGACCGAGAGACTATACCGTCGGGTGGACGGCAAAAACCCGAAGATCGAATATCGGTTCCAGGTCTTAGTTCCGAAGCGTCAGATCTTGCTTTTGCATTAATGCGGTTGTCCGCAGCGCTCTGACCTGCTTGGGAATGCCGTTCACCCTTTTATCCCGGAAGGGCTATGGGTAACGGTTATGACGACGTTAAAAGAACGCGTGCGCGAAGACAGGGTCCTGATTTGTGACGGGGCGATGGGAACGGCGCTGCAGCAGCGGGGCCTGGTAGCCGGCGAATGTCCCGAGCTGTGGTGCGTGGAACGGCCGGCGGACGTCAAGGCCGTCCACCGCGCGTACCGGGAAGCCGGCAGCGACATCGTCGAGTGCAACTCGTTCGGCGGGACGCGCTACAAGCTCGACGCGTTCGGGCTGGGGGACCGCGTGGCGGAGATCAACCGCGCCGCCGCGGCGCTGGCGCGCGAGGTGGCCGGTGATAACCAGTATGTTCTCGGCAGCGTGGGGCCCACGGGACAGTTCATGGCGCCGTTGGGAACGGCGACGGAAGCGGATATGCTCGACGCCTTCCGCGAGCAGATCGTCGCGCTTGAGGCCGGCGGCGCGGACGCGGTGATCGTGGAGACCATGACCGCGCTGGACGAGGCGCTGGCGGCCGTCCGCGCGGCGCGCGAACACACGGCGCTGGTCGTGTTTGTTTCGTTTACGTTCGATCCGCAGCAGGGCGGCGGGTACGCCAGTATGATGGGGGTTCGGCCCGAGGCGTTCGCCGCGGCGGCGCTGGAGGCGGGCGCCGACGTGATCGGCGCGAACTGCGGGACCGGGGCGGACCACATGATCGAGGTTATCAGGCTGTTGCGCGCCGCGGCGCCGCAGGCGCCGCTTATCGCCATGCCCAACGCCGGTATGCCCGTGCTGGAGCACGGTGAGACGGTGTTCAAGGAAACACCCGAGGCGCTGGCCGCCAAGGCGCCGCGCCTCGTCGAGGCCGGCGCGACGATTATCGGCGGCTGCTGCGGTACCGGTCCGGAACACATTGCCGCCATCCGCCGCGCGGTTTGAGGGCGCGGCCTTTTAAAGGGCGGCTTCGACGGCCTTGACGAGCTCTTCGTCGTCGGGGGCGGTGCGGCTGCCGAAGCGGCCGATGACGCGCCCTTCGCGGTCGACGAGGAACTTGTTGAAGTTCCACGTAATGCGGCCCGCGAATTCCGGGTTGGTTTCCTTGGAAGTCAGAAACGCATAGAGCGGGTGCTGGTCCTTGCCCGAGACGGAGATCTTGGAAAACAGGGGGAAGGTCACGCCGTAGTTCAGCGAGCAGAACTGCTTGATCTCCTCTTCCGTACCGGGTTCCTGGCTCATGAAATTATTGGCCGGGAAGCCGAGCACGACCAGGCCCTTGTCCTTGTAGGTCTCGTAGAGTTTCTGCAGGCCGGCATACTGGCCGGTGAAGCCGCACTTGCTGGCGACGTTCACGAGCAGCAGCACCTTGCCATTGAACTCGGACAGGCTGATCTCCTTGCCGTCGATATCGGGCAGGCTGAATGAATACACGGTTTTCACGGGTTCTTCCCCTTGCGCGGCGGCCAGCCACGCGGTTGCGGTCACAAGCAGGGCGGCATGAGTGAAACGTTTCACAATAGGCTCCTTTGCCGGAAGCGAACGGCCCGCTACAGCGCGACCGGATCGCAGAGATTGTCCGCGCTGCGGGCGGTCCGGCCGCAATTCCGGCAGATGTACTGCGCGTCCTGCACGAGCGCCTTGTATTCGGCCTTATGCCCGAAGTGATAGCCTTCATACTGCAGGTAGCAGAGATGTTCCTTGTGTTTATCGCTGCCGCAGGCCTCGTTGTGGGGTGTCTTCTGCGTGGTGCTCATGCTGTGTGCTCCCTGTCCGTAGTGTCCCGCCAGGCGCGCCGTTCCGGCGGCCGGACCTTTGTTGTGTCCTGAAGGCTAACGCAGGCACGCCCCGTAAGCAAGCGCGAACGGCCAGGGACGTGCCGCGGCCGCCGCGCTAATGGTGGTGGCTGTGTTCTTCGGGTTCCTCGAAGTAGACGTGTTCGAAGGCATGCAGCAGGGTGCTCAGCTTCTGGACGTGTTCCGCATCCGTGGTCTGCTTGCAGTACATGGCCTGGACCAGCATGCGGTGCAGAAGGGTAATTTGTGCGACATACCGTTCGTACGCCTTGCCGGCGTTTTCGTCGACGGGTGTGACCCGTTGGTTCATGAAATACTGGTAGACGATATGCTGGATCTCGTTGGCATGTTCTTCCTTGTTCACGATCCAGCGTACGAGCTGGTTGGCATTTCCGTCCTCCGCCGCCTCCAGTCTCCGGATCTCAGCCATGGACTTTTCCACGGTCCGGAAGTGTTCTTCCAACATCTCGACCCGCATGCGGTCCCCGTAGATGCCGCAGGGGATTTCGCAATGCGCGAGCACGCGTCCGCCGAGCAGCAGAGCTGCGCAGAGGGCTGCCGCGCCGGCGGTCCGTTTTATAACCGATGACGTCATATTCAGGTCCTTTCTCCCTGGTATTCCGTTTTTGTTGAGGGCGCCGTCCGGGAAACGAATGTCTGTTTCCGCCGGACTTGTACCGTACCGCTAGCATACCTCCTGTCGGCTGCATATCCAGCAAAACCCCATTTTGGGCTGCGTTTTCCCCGGCGGAATCGGTAAGCGTGGAAAGCGGCATCCTCCCGTGCATAAGGCCAGGCTGCCCGGCGTGTTGCCCGGATGGAAAAGACGCTTTCGGTAAGATGTCTCGACAAGCGCGTCATGACGCAGGAAACTGGGCAACTTCAGAACCGTTATTCCAGGCATCTTGATGCGAAAAACAGGCCGTTACGATATGACATGCAATCGGCATAACCGGGTCAGCGGCTTGATCTGCGGCCTGGTTGCGGCCGGGCTGGTTGTGCCGGCGGGGGAACCGTGCGCGGCGCCGCGGCCCGTGCGCGTGGTGTGTATCGGCGACAGCCTGACCGCGTGCGGCGGGCGCGGAGGGCGCTATACCGACTGGCTGGCCGTCTGGCTGCCGGAAGCCGAGATTGTCAACAAGGGCATCGGCGGGGACACGCTGGCGGGCGGCCGGGCCCGTTTCCGGAGGGACGTCCTCGACCTGGATCCGGACGCGGTGGTGATCGAGCTGGGCGCCAATGATTTCTGGCAGGCCGAGCGCCCGATCGAGGCCCTCGCCGCCGACCTCGAGCACATGGTGCGCGCGGCGCGAAACGCCGGGATCGAGGTCGTGCTGGCGAGTTGCTTCGGCGACGCGGAAGCGGGGGACGCATCCGGGGAGTTCCGGATGGACCGGCGCCGGCGGTACGCCCTGGGCATTTCCCGGTTCGAGCGCGATATCGCGGCGCGCTACGATTGCGCGTACGTGCCGAACATGCAGGTTGATATCAAGCCGGTCGACGATTTTCCCGAGTGCTGGGACGACCGGCGGCATCCCAACCGGGCCGGCAACAAGGCCGTGGCCCGCCGGATTCTGGCGGCGCTGCGGGAACGGGGCATCCGGCGGACGGGCTAGCGCTCGGCGGGGTGAACGGTGAGCGCGCGGTGGCGGTCATGTATCGGCATTCGAGCTTGCTTTACACCGACTCTTCCTGGAAAATGGCTTTGCGAGGCTGAATAAGGCTCGGGACAGAACGCTTCACAACATATCGGGGCTGTGTGTTGAAAGACGGCGAATCAGACGATGCGTCCCTGGCGCGGAGCGGGGCGGGGGCCGCGGCGGATGCCGGGACCGACTCGCACACGCTTCTCGAGGCCATTTTCGAGGCCATTCCCGATATTCTCGGCATTCAGAACCCGGACCAGACGATTATCCGCTACAACTCGGCGGGGTACCGTTTTCTGGGGTTGACGCCGGAGGAGGTGGCGGGCCGCAAATGTTACGAGCTGATCGGACGAAAGACGCCGTGCGACGTGTGCGCCACCCGCGAAGCGCTCCGGACCCGGCGTCCGGCGCAGGTTGTGAAATACGTGCCGGAGTGCGGATTATGGCTGGACGCGCGCTCGTATCCCGTCCTGGACGGGAGCGGGAACGTGACGCAGATCATCGAACATCTGCGGGATGTGACTCGCGAAAAACAGGCCGAGGAAGAGCGCGGGCGGTTGGAGGCGCGGCTGCGCCAGGCCGAAAAGATGGAAGCCGTCGGCCAGCTGGCCGGCGGCGTGGCGCATGATTTCAACAATCTGCTCACCGCGATTCAGGGCAACGCCGAGCTGTTGCAGGATGATTTCGAGGCCGAGACCGACCAGGGGCGTATACTGGCCCAGATCCTGCAGGCCGGCGGGCAGGCCGCCGATCTAACGCGGCAATTGCTGGCTTTCGCGCGTACGGGAGCGGTGCAGTCGGTCGTCGTGGACCTGCACGAGATGTTGGAGCAGGCCCGGGGACTGCTAACCCGCAGCATCGGAACCGCGATTGAAATCGAGATGCACCTGGAGGCGGAGCGCCCGCACCTGGTGAGCGACCCCTCGCACCTGGAAACCGCGGTGATGAACCTGGCCGTCAACGCGCGTGACGCCATGCCGGAGGGCGGAACGCTCTCCTTCCGTACGCGCAACGTGACCGTGGACAGGGCCAGGCACTTCGGCAACGGCCATCTCGAACCCGGCGAATACGTTGAACTGCTGGTAACGGATACCGGAACGGGCATGGATGCGCGTACGCAGGCGCGGATTTTCGAGCCGTTTTTTACGACCAAGGGGAAGGGAAAGGGCACCGGCCTGGGTCTGGCGTGCGTGTACGGGTGCGTGACCCGGCACCGTGGCGCCGTCGCGGTGCACAGCGCGCCCGGGAAGGGCGCGGAATTCCGTCTGGTTTTTCCCGTGGCGGCCGCCGAGGAGACGCCGGCCGCCGAGCGTACCCCGCGGGAAACCGGGATCACGGGCGGCCCGGTGCTGCTGGTCGAGGACGAAGCGTTGGTCCGCGAATACCTGGCCCGGATGCTGGAGCGACTGGGGTTTGAAGTGACGGCCTGCGGCGACGGCGAGGAAGCGGTCCGTGTTTTCCGTGAGCGCCGGGGCGCCTTTGAACTCGTCATATTGGACGTACTCATGCCCAGGATGTCGGGTCTGCCCGTCTTGCGGGCGCTGCGCCGCATCGAACCGGAGGTCCGTGTTCTCGTCTGTTCCGGCTATGCGGACGAAGATACCGTTAACTCCCTGCTCGAGGAAGGGGCGGCGGATTTTCTGCCCAAGCCCTTTGACCGGGAAACCCTGTCCCGGACGTTGCAGGCCTGCCTGCGGGGCCGGAACCGCGCGTAGCCGTGAGCGCGGCGCCGGCTACCCGATGCGGACGATCCCCAGGTAGCCGTCTACGGTCAGGCGCATGCCGGTGCGGATGCGCGCCGCCGCATCGGGCACGCCCGTGACGCAGGGAATGCCGTATTCCCGGGCGATGATCGCGCCGTGGATCAACATCCCGCCCCGGCGTTCGACCACGGCGCCGGCGAGCGGAACGACAAACGTCATGGCCGGGCTGATGGCATCGCAGACCAGGATCTCGCCGCGCTTGAATTCGAGCAGGTCGGGTTCGGCGGCAACCACGCGCGCCGTGCCGGCGGCCAGTCCGGGCCCGGCCGGCTGGCCCACGAGCTGGCGCGGCCGCACCCCGGACGCGTCATCCGGCTGCCGGGCGGCGGGCGGCGGCCCCGGGGCTTCATCGGGTTCGCCGCGGCGCCGGCGGACCTCGTTTCGCGCGGCCCGCCATTGGGATTCGACGGCGGCGAGGTACACGTTGTCGTCGTCGCGCCAGCGGTAACTGGCGCGCGCGAGGTCGAGCATCTCGGCGGCGCGCGGGCGTTCCGCGGCGGGAACGGCCGCGAAGAAAGCCTCGCGAAGCGAGTCCACCCCGGTTTCCGCGAGCGGCTCCGGCGCGTCCCGGTCGGCCAATTCCAGGAGGAAGCCCAGGAACGCCCGGGAACAGCCGTCCGCCGCACCGGCGACCGTGCCGTAATCCGCGGCGAAGCGCCGCACGGCCTGGCGGAACCCCGCGGGGAGTTCCGCCGTGTCTCCCTTCTGCAGCGCGGCGCGGAGGCCGGGGTCGGCGCGGATCATCCCGGCGAGGTCTTCCATGGCGCGGTTCCGGGCCGTACTGAGCATGCCGGACCCGCTCAGCAGGTCCATGAATGCGTAGGGATTGCGGGGCTGTACGACGTCGTTGTAATACTGCCCGAAGAGGCGCATCCCGTGGGCAAAGGGAATGCAATCGGCCCAGTACGCATCGCGCCAGCGGTTGTACAGCGCTTCACGCCGCCGCTCTTCCTTGGCCAG
>JAFGIZ010000044.1 GCA_016929365.1 Lentisphaerota bacterium | reverse complement strand
TGGATGTTCCCTTGCTTGATCTGAAAGCCCAGTACGCCGCCTTGCGGGACGAGATCCGCCCGGTCCTGGACGCGGTCTGCGCGTCGCAGCGCTTCATCATGGGGCCCCGCGTGGAGGCCTTCGAGCGGCACGCCGCCGCCTACTGCGGCACGGCGGAAGCCGTGGGTGTGTCCTCCGGCACCGACGCGCTGCTGGCGGCGCTGATGGCGCTGGACGTGGGCCCGGGCGACGCCGTGATTACCACGCCCTATTCCTTTTTCGCGACCGCCGGTTCGATCGCGCGGCTGGGCGCGACGCCGGTTTTTGCGGACATCGACCCGGAGACGTACAACCTGGACCCGGCCGCGGCCGAGGCGCTGCTGGCGGCGCTGCCGGAGCGGTTCCGGAGTCTGCGGCCCCGGGTGCTGATGCCGGTCCACCTCTTCGGGCAGACGGCGGACATGGCTCCGTTGCTGGCCCTTGCGGAGCGGTACGGGTTGCACGTCGTCGAGGACGCCTGCCAGGCTATCGGGGCGGAGTATCCCGGGCCGCGACACGCCGCGGACGGCAGCGCGGCACACGGAGTGAAGCGGGCGGGCAGCCTGGGGGACATGGGCTGTTTCAGCTTTTTCCCCTCCAAGAACCTGGGCGGTTTCGGCGACGGCGGACTGGTCACGACGAACGATACGGCGCTGGCGGAACGGTTGCGGCTGCTCCGGAACCACGGGGCGCATCCGAAATATTATCATGCGCTGGTGGGCGGGAATTTCCGCCTGGACGCCCTGCAGGCGGCGGTCCTGGACGTCAAGCTGCCCCACCTGGACGCATGGCATGCCGCGCGGCGCGCGCATGCGGCCTTCTACGACCGCGCCCTGGCCGGCTCGCCGGTCCGGCCGCCGGCGGCGGTGTACCGCGACAGCGGGGCCGCGCAGTATCATATTTACAACCAGTACGTCGTGCGGGTGCCGGACCGCGACGCCGTGCGCGCGGGCCTGCACGAGGCGGGCATCGGCAGCGAGGTCTACTATCCCGTCCCGCTGCACCGCCAGGCCTGTTTCCGGGAACTGGGATATCGCGAAGGGGATCTGCCCGTCAGCGAACGGGCAGCACGAGAAACACTGGCGCTGCCGGTGTATCCCGAACTGACAGAGAGCATGACGGCTTACGTGGCGGACACGTTGCTGAAGCGGGTAAAGGACTGAGGAAGACGATGCCGAATACCGTGTTGATCGGGGCGCAGTGGGGGGACGAAGGCAAGGGCAAGATTATCGACGTGTTGACCGAGGATGCCGACATCGTGGTGCGCTACCAGGGCGGCAATAACGCCGGCCACACCGTGAAGATAGAGGACACGCTTTACGTGCTGCACCTGATTCCGTCCGGGATCCTGCACGAGGGCACGCTGTGCGTGATCGGGAACGGGGTCGTGATCGACCCGCTGGCGCTCGTCAAGGAGATCCGCGAGCTGGAGGCGGCGGGCATTACGGTGGACGGCCGGCTGTTTGTCAGCGACCGCGCGCACGTGGTCTTTCCGTATCACCGGCTGCTGGACGAAGCACGCGAGGCGCGCGTCGCCAGGGACCGCAAGATCGGGACGACCAAGCGGGGCATCGGCCCGTCCTACGGCGACAAGGTGTCGCGCGTGGGGTTGCGCATGTGCGATCTGGTGGACGAGGATTTTCCCGGGCGCTTCGCGGCGCGGGCGGCGGAGGCCGGGTCGGTCCTGGAAGCCCTCGGCGCGGAACCGCCGGATACGCGGGCCGTAACGGCGGAGTACGTGGAGGCCGCCGAGCGGTTGAGGCCCCTGCTGGCCGATTCGGTCGACATGCTGAACCGGGCCGTGCGGGAAGGCCGGTCGATTCTTTTTGAAGGCGCGCAGGGCACGATGCTGGACATCGATTTCGGCACGTATCCCTTCGTGACCTCGTCGAACGCCACCGCGGGCGGCGCGTGCAGCGGAACGGGCATTGCGCCGCACCGGATCGACCGGGTGCTCGGCGTGGTCAAGGCCTATACGACCCGGGTCGGCGAGGGGCCGTTTCCCACGGAACTGAAGGACGCGGTCGGCCGGCACCTGGGGGAGGCGGGCCGCGAGTTCGGGGCAACAACCGGCCGGCCGCGGCGCTGCGGCTGGTTCGATGCCGTGATCGCCCGTTACGCGGCGCGGATCAACGGCGTGGACGCCTGGGCCATCACCAAGCTCGACGTTCTGGACGCGCTGGAAACACTGAGAATCTGTACCGCCTACCGCGGCGCGAACGGACGGCTTTACGAATCCGTGCCCGCCGATACGCGCGTGCTGTCGCGCTGCGAACCCGTCTACGAGGACATGGAAGGCTGGCGCACCGCGACGCAGGACATCACGCGCTACGAGGACTTGCCGCCCCAGGCGAAAGCCTACCTCTCCCGCCTCTGCGAGCTGACGGACGTGCCGCTGGGGATCCTCTCGCTGGGACCGCGCCGGGCCAGCACGATACGGGTAGCGTTCTGATGCCGTCGGTGCCCCGGCATGTCGCGATTATCATGGACGGCAACGGCCGGTGGGCCGCCCGGCGCAAACTGCCTCGTATCAAGGGGCACGAGCACGGCGCCGATTCGGTGCGCGCCGTGGTGCGGGCGTGCCGCGACGCCGGGGTGCGGTACCTGACGCTCTACGCGTTCAGCGTCGAAAACTGGGTCCGTCCGCCCGCGGAGATCCGGGCGCTGATGGGGCTCCTCGAGCAGTTTCTGAAGGAGCGGGAAGACGAGCTGCACAAGCACCGCGTGCGCCTGCGGGTCATGGGCCGGATCGAGGACCTGCCGCGCGCCGTGCAGCGCGAGCTGCGGCGCGTCATGAGCGCGACCGCCTCGTACGGGGAGGGCCAGTTGATCATGGCCCTGAGCTACGGCGGGCGGACCGAGATTGCCGCCGCGGCGCGCGCCATCGCACACAAGGCGCAGGCCGGCGCGATCCGGCCGGAAGACGTGGACGAAGCGACGGTGGCGGCCCACCTCTATCTGCCGGATGTGCCCGATCCCGATCTGCTGATCCGGACCAGCGGCGAGCTGCGCCTGAGCAATTTCATGCTATGGCAGCTTTCGTATACGGAACTGTACGTGACCGATGTCCTGTGGCCCGATTTCCGCGAAGCGGAATTCCGGCAGGCCCTGGAGGCGTACGGACGCCGCGAGCGGCGTTTTGGAGACATCAAGCCGTGTTGAAGTACCGCATACTGAGCGGCTGCCTGATCGGCGGGGCCTTCGTCCTCGTCGTCAATTTCCTGCCCGCCGTGGGCGCCTGGCTGCTCCTGCTGATTGTCGCCGCCCTCGCGCAGGTCGAGTTCTACGGGATTGTCAACCTGGGGGGGAAGCCGGCCTTCAAGGTGCTGGGCGTCGTCTGCGGAGGGTTGTTGATTTCGGCGACGTTCATCACCATCGGGCCGGACATCGAGCATATGGCGCGGGCGTACCGCTGGGAACAGGCGGTCATGCTGGGCTCGCTGGTGGCGGTCTTCATCCGGCAGATGCCGCAGCGCAGCAATCCGCAGCCGCTGGCCACGATCGGGTGCACGCTGCTCGGCATCCTGTACGTGCCGTTTCTGCTGAACTTCATTACGCGGCTGGCCTTCGCATGGGAAGGGGGCGGGTTCGCAACGGAGGTCAGCCGGGCCGGCCGGCTGCTGGTATTGTACCTGGTGCTGGTGGTCAAGTCCTCGGACATGGGCGCGTATTTCACGGGCAAGCTCGTGGGCCGGCACAAGCTGTTTCCGCGCCTGTCGCCGGGCAAGACCTGGGAAGGCGTCGCGGGCGGCATCGCGGCCGCCCTGGCGGTCAGCCTTGCCTTCTGCTGGACGGTGGGCGGCGACATGGGGCGCATGACGCTGACGACCGGACACGCGGTGGTGCTGGGTGTGCTGCTGGCGGTGGCCGGGTTGATCGGCGACCTGTGCGAGTCGCTGCTCAAGCGCGCGGCGGGCACCAAGGATTCCAGTAGCGCGATTCCGGGACTGGGCGGCATTCTCGACGTGCTGGACAGCCTGCTGTTCGGAGCCCCGGCCCTGTACGTGTACGCCTGGCTGTTTCTGCTATGAAGCGCGTCGTGATACTCGGCAGTACCGGTTCGATCGGCACCAACGCGCTGCGCGTGGCCGAAGCATTGAACGACCGGCTCTGCGTGGCCGGCCTGGCGGTGCGGCGCAACGCGGCCGGCGTCCTGGAGCAGGCCGCGCGGTTCGGCGTGCAGCACGTGGCGGTGCTCGAGCCGGAAGCCGCGCGGCAGTGCAAGCACGCCGCGCCGCCGGGGGTGCGCGTGTACGGGGGCGAACGCGGCCTGGAGGACCTGGCGGGGGCGGCCCGCGCGGACCTGGTCCTGTGCGCGGTGGTCGGCCTGGCGGGCTTGAAGCCCGTCCTGGCCGCCCTGGATCTCGGCTGCGACGTGGCGCTGGCCACCAAGGAGGTGCTCGTAGCGGCGGGCGGCGTGGTCACGGAGGCCGCCGCGGCCAACGGGGTCCGGCTGTTGCCGGTGGACAGCGAGCACGGAGCCGTGCTGCAGTGCCTGGAGGGAAGCGGCGCCACCGGGCCGGGGCGGGCCGGGCCGGCGGCGGAAACGGTGCGGCGGATCGTGCTGACCGCCTCCGGGGGCCCCTTTTATGACCGGCCGGAGATCGATTTCGAACAGGTCACCGTCGAGGAGGCCCTGGCGCATCCGCGCTGGGACATGGGCCGCAAAATCAGCGTGGATTCGGCCACGCTGATGAACAAGGGGCTGGAGATTATCGAGGCGCACTGGCTCTTCGGGGTGCCCTATGACCGGATCGAGGTGGCGGTCCATCCGGAAAGCATCGTGCATTCGCTGGTCGAGTTCCGGGACGGCAACATGCTCGCGCAGGTGAGCATTCCGGATATGCGCTATGCCATTCAGTACGCCCTGACCTGGCCGGAACGCGTGGACGGCGGATTGCCGGGATTGGACCTGACGCGGGAGCGGACCCTGCGCTTCCTGCCGGCGGACACGGGGCGTTTCCCCTGTCTGCGCCTGGCCCGTTGCGCCGGGGAACGCGGGGGCACGCTGCCGGCCGTGCTGAACGCCGCGAACGAGGTGGCCGTGCAGCGTTTTCTGGACGGCCGGATCCCGTTTGCGGATATTGCCCGGACCGTGGAACGGGTCATGGCGGACCATGCGGTCGTGGAGGCGCCGCGCCTGGAGGATATCCTGGCGGCGGATGCGGCGGCCCGCCGGGCCGCGGGAGGCGGCGCATGACGGAAGCATTCTTCAGCGGATTGCGGGTGGCGGTCATCGTGGCCGTGTTCTTCGGCGTCTCGATCATGGTGCACGAACTGGGGCATTACGTGGCGGCGCGCCTGTGCGGCCTGGTCATCGACGCGTTTTCGATCGGGTTCGGTCCGGCCGTGTGGAAACGCCGGATCGGCAGGACGGTGTACAGGGTCGGCTGTCTGCCCCTCGGCGGGTATGTCGCGCTGCCGCAGCTGGACCCGGCGGCCATGGCCGGTGTGCAGGGGCAAACCGGATCGGCGCGCGAGTTGCCGCGGATCGCGCCCTGGAAGAAGATCGTGGTATCGCTCTCGGGGGCGGGGGGCAACGTGGTTCTCGCCGTGGTCGTGGCCCTGGCGGTGTACTGGGCGGGCATGCCCATGACGACCGCGAACCAGCCCGCCGTGCTGGGGTACGTGGACCGGGACAGCGCCGCCTACGAGGCGGGGCTGCGGACGGGTGACGAAATCGTCGCGGTCAACGGCGCGCCCGTGGACCAGTGGAGCCGCTTCGTCCAGGAAGCGTCGCTGCGCGAGCGCGTGACGCTGCGCGTGCGGACGGCGGACGGCGGCGAAAAGAGCGTGCGCGTCCCGACCGAGGAGTGGCAGTACGGGATCCGCATGGTGGGCGGCGTGGCCGCGCCGGAGCCCTGCCGGGTCGGCCGCGTGACGCCGGGGCTGAGCGCCGCCGCGGCGGGAGTGCAGGCGGGCGACCGGCTGATCGCGTTCAACGACGAGCCGGTCCTGAGCCGCGGCCAGCTGATCGAGGCGGTCAATGCCCGCCGCGGGCAGCCGACGACGCTGACGGTCGAGCGCGGGACGGAGGGCGGGCCGGTCACGCGGACGCTGGAGGTCACCCCGCTCTACGATCCGGACACGGACATGGTGCGGATCGGGATCGTCTTCGAGACCGCACGGACCGTCGTGGACACGGGCGTGCGGGTGCATCCGCGTCCGCTGGACCAGCTGCGTCGGCATGCGTCGGCGATCTTCCGATTTCTCGGCAACCTCCTGAGCCCCGAACGGGCCGGCCAGGCAGCCCGGCAGATGGGCGGGCCGGTGGCGATCGTGAGCTACTACGTGGGCATCGTCCGGTCCAGCCTGATGCTGGCGGTGTGGTTTACCGGGTTCCTGAACGTGAACCTGGCGATCCTGAACCTGTTGCCGGTCCCGGTGCTGGACGGCGGGCACATTGTCTTTGCGCTGTGGGAGGCCGTGCGGGGCCGGCCGCCGCATCCCCGCGTGGTCGGCGTGCTCGTCAACGTCTTCGTCGTGCTGTTCATTACATTCTTCCTGTATATCAGCGTGCGCGATTTCGACCGCTTTACGCCGGTCGGACACGCGGTGCGCGGGTGGTTCTCGCGCGACACGGGAACGGTGACCAACGCCCCGTAGGCCCTGCCATGCCCTGCACCCGTCAGACTACCCGCCGCATCCGGCTGGGCAACGTGCCCGTCGGCGGCGGGGCGCCGGTGAGCGTGCAGACCATGACCAAGACCGACACGCGCGACGCGGCGGCGACACTGGCGCAGATTCGTGAGGCGGCGACGCTGGGTTGCGATATCGTGCGCGTGGCGGTGCCGGATGCCGCGGCGGCGGAGGCGCTGCGCGCGATTTGCGCCGCATCGCCCCTGCCCGTGG
>JAFGIZ010000043.1 GCA_016929365.1 Lentisphaerota bacterium | reverse complement strand
GTTGCCGGTGTGGAACGTGACGCGGACGGCCTCGTCCGCCGGTGTGCCGCGCCGCCACAGGAAGATTTCGTAATCCGCCGTGTCGTGCTCGTGGCCGTGGCGGCCGCCGCCGCTGGCGCCGAACACCATCCAGCGGGCCTCGGCCGAGAAGGCGGGAAAATATTCGTGGCTGAGGTCGCCGGGCAGATCGAGCCAGGGTGTGCGTTCGCGCGATTCGAGGTCGTAGCCGTAGATGACGTTCTTCTGCCGCCCGCCCTTGTCCACGTAGCAGAGCTCCGTGCCCCGTCCGGTCCAGGTGAGCTGGCAGCCGCCGCCCACCCGGACGTGGCGGCCGTCCTCCCAGATGACGACCGTGGCCCGCAGCGCGCCGCGCAGGGTTACGGCCAAAGCCCCGGCGGCGGCGTTGAAGTGCGGCGTTTGCAGTTCCACCCCCTCCGGCAGGCCTTCCCGCCCGGCGGCGAACAGCACGCGTTCCTGCCCGGTCGCGAGCTCATGGGCGACGAAGCGGCCGCCGTCCCGCTGAAAATACACGGTCTGGCCGTCGGCCGACCACGTGGGCGTATTGCCGTTGCGGGCCACGCGGGATTCTGCGCCGGTTTCGAGATCGAGCAGGTACACGTCCCACGGTACGGGGTTGCGCTGCGACACCCAGGCGACCTGGGAGCGTGAGAAGACGATCCGGCGTCCGTCCGGGGACACGCGGGCGAAGTAATCGACGTGCGGATGATCCGTCAGACGCCTGAAGGTCAGATCGGGCAGCGACAGGCTGACGATCTCGTGGTTGCCGAAACGGTTGGAGCTCCACACGATGCGGCCGCGCAGGCCGGCCGCGGTCCGTTCCAGGCGCCGGCGTCCGGCGGGGGGGGCCTGCAGGGCCTGCCCGCTTTCGGGCGGCACGACCGCCCCCATCTTGCGCAGGCGCCGGCGCTCCAGCGCCACGCCGGCCAGGCCGGCGAGGACCAGACCGAGGGCCAGGCCCGCGGCCAGGAGGCGCAGGGCGGCGGGCCGCTTGCCGGCGGCGCGGGCCCGGAAGGCGGCGCGCACCCCGCCGGCGCCCGCGCTGAAGCAGAATACCGCCAGGGCGATCCCGCCCAGGCTGTAGTCGACGAGCTGGCTCCAGATGTGCACGGCGAGCATGATAACACGGGACGCGGCCACGGGAAAACCCAGGAGTGTCAGGGCGAGCGTGCCGCCCGCCTCGTAGGTGCCGAAGCTCATGAAGGCGGGAACGGGCAGCGAGGCGCCGGCCTCCGCGCTCAGCAGCGCGGTCAGCACCGTCCCGAACGACACGTCCGCCAGGTCCGGAAAGGCCGGCGCCGCGACACCCAGAAAGGCCACGTACAGCCCGGTATACTTGATCACGCGCACGCCCACGGAGAGCCCGAGCACCGGCGTCATGACGCGCGCGCGGCGCGTGGCGCCGATGGCCGCGGCCAGTTTTTGCAGAAAGGCCAGCAGGGGCCGCACGAGCGAGGTGCGGCGCAGCCGGTCCGGCAGGCGCTGCAGCAGCGCGACGACCAGGTCCACCCCCCGGAACACCGCAGCCAGCATGATCAGCACCGCGACGGCCGCCATGACCGCTGCGACGATCAGCCAGCCTTGCAGCGCGCCCGCCAGGATCTGCACGATCAGGAGAAGCACGATGATGAGCAGCAGCGCGATAAAGTCGAAGATGAAACTGATGCCCAGCGAGGAGACGCATACGGCCCCGCTGACACGGTAGCCGCGGTTGAGCATGGCGATATAGCCCAGCTCGCCGACGCGGGCGGGCAGGAGGTCGACGAGCATGTTGCGCGTAAACGTGACCAGCGAGACGCGCCACAGGCCGGGCACGCCGGGCTCGTTGCCGGCGGCGATCAGCAGCCGGTAGCGTACGGCGCGCAGCCAACCCTGGCCCAGGGCGCAGAGCAGGTAGAGCGCGATGAAGCCCAGCGCCGTGCCGCGCAGCACCTCGAGCAGGCGGGGTTGATCGGTCTCTTCGGCGCCCGGGACGAGGTGCATCAGGAAGGCCAGGACCAGCAGCGACACGGCCGCCGAGAGCGCGAGGCGCAGGAACCAGTTGGACACGACCTTCATCGCCGGCGCAGTCTAACACACCGCACCCGTCCCGCAATCCCAAACGGCAATCCCGGGAGATCGGCATGACCGGCAGCGCCCGGGGCCGCTGGCATGTGTTTTGCTTTAGGTAAGGAGTTTATGAGTTCCCGGAAATGGCTTGACGCTCCAAGAGCATGCTGCGACGATTTACAGTTGCGGAATGGGAGGCGCGAAAGCGCCTGGAGACGGGAAAACACGGGGCGGCGGCCCCGCCGAGAACCTTTTTTGAACATGTGATGCAGTCAGCGGATGCATTTCGTATCGTGGTGATTCCGCCCGGGGGACGGCCGGATGCGGGGCTTACCGCGGCGGCCTGCGGGGGGGGCGCCGAAGGGGTGGTCGATCTCGAATTCGCGCGGGAGCCGGAGGCCGCGGCGCGGGCTTTGCACGAAGCCGCCGGCACCGGGAACCGCGGGCTGGGCATGAAAGTCTGGGCCGAGGGCGAGGCGCTGTGGACGCCTCTTTTGGATCGCCTTCCGTCCAGGCTCAGCTTTGTCATTCTGTCTTTCGCATCCACGCGAAAACTGGGTGCCCGTGTAAAGCAGCTTAAGGCACGCGGCCTGGAGGTGCGCGTCGAAATCCATTCGCTGGAGGAAGCCCTGGCGGCGGAAAAAGCGGGCGCGGATACGCTGATTGCGAAGGGCCAGGAAGCGGCCGGGTGGGTCGGCGAAGCGACGACGTTCGTTCTACTGCAGGAAGTACTGGAGCACGTGGCGCTGCCGGTGCTGGCACAGGGGGGCATCGGCGTGCACAGCGCGGCGGCCTGCCGGGCGGCCGGGGCCTCGGGCGTTGTCCTGGACTGGCAGGCGGCGCTGCTGCGCGAGTCGGGGCTGCCCGATCCGTTGCGGGGCCGGATACACCGGCTGGACGGCCGGGAAGCGGTCTGCCTGTCCGGACCGGGCGGGTTGCGGTTCCGCGGCCACATACCGGGGCTGGGCAAGCAGCGGGGGGCGTCGGTGCTGCCGGAGGCCGGAACGGAGACCGATTGGATCGACGCCGTGCACCGCCGCGTTGCCGAAGCAGACGCGGCCGCGCGGCTGTGGCCGATGAGCCAGGACACGGCCTTCGCGGGGCGGCTCGCGGCGAAGTACCGCACCGTCGGGGGACTGGTACGCGCGATTCGCCGCAGCCTCGTGTCGCACGTGCGGGCCGCGGGCGAAACCGCGCCGCTCGCGGAAGGACACGGGTCGGCCGCCATGCTGGGAATGCGTTACCCGGTCATTCAGGGGCCCATGAGCCGGGTCAGCGATACCCCCGCGTTCGCGGCGGCGGTAGCCGAGGCCGGGGGCCTGCCTGTCATGGCCGGCGCGATGATGGACCCCGAGGCGGAATTGCGGCCCATGCTGGAGGAAACCCGCGCGGTCCTGGGCGACCGCCCGTGGGGGATCGGGCTGCTGGGCTTCATTCAGCCGGAGATGTACAACCGGCAGGTGGAGATCGTCAAAGCCGTGCGGCCGCCCGTCGCGGTCATCGCGGGCGGCAACCCGCGCCAGGCGGCCGAACTCGAGGAAGCCGGCATCGCGGCGTACATTCATGTGCAGTCCACGGCGCTGCTGGCCCTGTATATCGAAGAGGGAACCCGCCGCTTCGTGTTCGAAGGAAGGGAATGCGGCGGGCACATCGGACCGTATGCCGCGTCGGTGCTCTGGGACAACGCGGTTGAGACGCTGCTGGCGACAGTCAACCCCGACGACGCGCCATCTTATGATATCTGGTTTGCGGGCGGCATTCACGACGCCGTCAGCGGGGCGATGCTGTCGGCGTTGGCCGCGCCGCTGGCGGCGCGCGGATTCCACGTGGGGGTGCTTATCGGGACGGCCTACCTCCTGACCGACGAGGCGGTCGCCTCCGGGGCGATCACCGAGGCATACCGGCAGCGGCTGCTGCAGGCTGCCGGCACGGCCATCCTCGACAGCGGGGGCGGCTACGAGGTGCGCACGGCGCCCTGTCCCTTTACCGAACAGTTTGTGTGCGAGAAAGCGCGCCTTGCGGCGGAAGGCAAGCCGGCGGCGGAGATCCGCGAGGCGCTGGAAATGTTGAACCTGGGCCGCCTTCGCATCGCGGCCAAGGGCGTGCGTTTCAACCTTAAGTACCTGGACGATCCGACGCAGCCGATGACGCTGTCCGTCCCTGGCGAGGAACAGGCGCGCGAAGGCGTCTTCATGGCGGGCCAGGCGATTGCCCTGCACGACCGCCCGAAAACCGTGGCGGACCTGCACGAGACCGTCTGCGGCGGCGGGACGCGGCGCGTGTCGGAACCGGCGCCGGCGCGCGTGACCGCGGAGGGGCGCGAGCCCGCGTGCGGCGTCGCGATTGTCGGCATGAGCGGGGTGTTCCCGGGCGCCGGGGATACCGGCGCCTACTGGGAAAATATTCTCAACAAGCACTACGCGATCCGCGAGGTGCCGCCCGAACGCTGGGACTGGCGCGCGTATTTCGACGAGACCCCCGGCACGCAGGACAAGATCTATTCGCGCTGGGGCGGGTTCATCGATCCGGTCGAGTTCGACCCGCTCGCGTTCAAGATTCCGCCGAATGCGCTCAAGGCGATCGACCCGCTGCAGCTTTTCCCGCTGGTGGTGACCCGCGCGGCGCTGGAAGACGCGGGCTATCTCGCGCGTCCTTTCGACCGCGAGCGGGCGGGCGTGATCTTCGGCGTGGCCGGCGGCATGGGCGACCTGGGGCTGATGTACGGGTTTCGCGCGCTGTTGCCGTTGTTTTTCAAAGACCCGCCCCGGGAGCTGCTTGCCCAGTTGCCGGAATGGACCGAGGATTCGTTCCCCGGCATCCTGGCCAACGTCGTGGCCGGGCGGATCGCGAACAGTTTCGACCTGGGCGGCGCGAACTACACCGTGGACGCGGCGTGCGGATCCGGGCTGACCGCGGTGTACGCCGGGGTGCGCGAGATTCTGAACGGGGCCAGCGATATGATGGTCGTCGGCGCGTCGGACGTGATGCAGAATCCGTTCGGATTCCTGTGCTTCGCGCAGACGCGGGCCCTGACCCCCAGCGGCCGGCCGCGTCCGTTCGACGCGTCGTCCGACGGCATTTCGATCGGCGAGGGGATCGCCGCGGTGGTCCTCAAGCGGCTCGATCTGGCGGAAGAAGACGGCGACCGCATTTACGCGGTCATCCGTGGCGTGGGTGCGTCGAGCGACGGGCAGGGCGCCAGCATGACCGCGCCCCAGACGCGGGGCCAGACGCGGGCGATCCGGCGGGCGTACGAGCAGTGCCATTTCGGGCTCAGCCAGGTGGAGCTGATCGAAGCGCACGGAACGGGCACGCGCCTGGGGGACGGCGTGGAGGCCGAGACCCTCTACCAGGCGTTACGGCGCGAGCAGGCGCGGCCCGGTGTGTGCGCCGTCGGCACGGTCAAGTCGATGATCGGCCATACCAAGGGCACCGCCGGCATCGCGGGCCTGATCAAGACGGCCCTGGCGCTGTATCACAAGGTGCTGCCTCCGACGCTGGGGATTGAGCATCCGGCGCCGGAGTCCTGCTGGGCGGAAGACAGTCCGATTTATCTGAACGGCGACGCGCGGCCGTGGATCCGCCACAACGGGCCGCGGCGGGCCGGTG
>JAFGIZ010000042.1 GCA_016929365.1 Lentisphaerota bacterium | reverse complement strand
CCGCCGGCCGGGTCGTGCGCCTCCTCGAACGCGTAGCGCACGATATCGTCGGCACCCTGAAATCCACGGGCCGCTTCCTCTACGTCGTGCCGCTGCACCCGGTGTACCGGCAGGATTTTTACGTGCCCGACCAGGCGGGAGCGGCGCTGGACGACCGCGTCGTGGTCCGCTTCACGGGGTGGGAAAACCGCCACGTCAATCCGGAAGGCGAGATCGTGGAGGTGCTCGGGCCCGCGGACGAGCCGACCGTGGACACGATCTCGATCATCCGGCATCACGGGTTCCGGACGGAATTTCCCGCGCGCGCGCTGCGCGAGGCGGAGACCGCCTCGCGCCGGCTGGACGCCGCGGGGGACCGGCTCGATCTGCGCAAGCGGTTTATTCTGACCATCGACCCCGCGCGGGCGCGCGACTTCGACGATGCGCTGTCGCTGGAAACGGACGCAGACGGCAACCGGGTCCTGGGCGTGCATATCGCCGACGTGAGTCATTTTGTGCAGGCGGGCGGCGCGCTGGACGGGGAAGCCCGGGAGCGCGGCACGAGCGTCTACCTGCCGGACCGCGTGATCCCGATGCTGCCCGAACAGCTTTCGAACTACTTGTGCAGCCTGCGGCCGGACGCCGACCGCCTGGCGGTGTCGGCCTTTCTGACCGTGGACGGACGAGGCCGCGTGCTGAAGCGGGCCTTCGCCCGGTCGGTCATCCGCTCGCGCTGGCGCCTGACCTACGAGGAGGCCATGGAGATCCTGGACGCCGGCCGGAAGTCGGCGGGCGGCGAGGGGGCGCTCCTGCTGCACGAGCTTTCGCGCCTGGCGCAGCAGTGGCGGCGGCAGCGGTTCGCGCGGCACGCCCTGGACCTCGATATGCCGGAATGCGAGATCCGCATCGGCAAGGACGGCATGGTGTCGGACATCCGGCTGGCTTCCAACGACCGGTCGCATCAGCTCGTGGAAGAGTGCATGGTGGCGGCCAACGAGGCCGTGGCGCGGGAGCTGAGCGGGCGCGGCATTCCGGGCATGTACCGCATTCACGAACCGCCCACGGAAAAACGCATCCAGGAATTGATCGAGACGCTCAAGAACATGGGCTACCAGCCGGGCGACCTGCGGCAGCCGCGCAACCTGGCGCGCTTCCTCAAGTCCATCGCGGACGACCCGGTCGCGCATTACATCCGCGTCTGCGTGCTCAAGAGCATGAACCGTGCGGTGTACTCGGCAACGCCCGTGGGACATTACGGATTGGCCAAGAAGTTCTACCTGCACTTCACCTCGCCGATCCGCCGCTATCCCGACCTGCTCGTGCACCGGCAGCTCACGGCCGCCCTCGTCGGGGGGCAGGCAGCCGTCCCGTACGACAAGCCGTCCCTGGCGGCGGCGTCCATTCACTGTTCCGATACGGAACAGAACGCCGACACGGCGGAGCGGTCGCTGATCGAGATCAAGCTCTTCCGCTACCTGGAGCGCCAGCTCCGGGAGCGCCGCCCGGAGACCTACGAAGCGGTGGTGGTCAACGTGATGAACTTCGGCATGTTCGTCGAGGTGCTCGACCTGCGGGTGCAGGGGCTGGTGCACATTTCGGCCATTTCGGACCGGTTTGTGACGTTTCAGCCGCGCACACACGCCTTGAAGGCCGGCAAGACGGTCTATCGCGTGGGCGCGCGCGTCAAGGTCATGATCGCCGCGGTGGATTTCGACAAGCGGCGTCTGGACTTCGCGCTGGCGTGAAGGCGGTAACGCCGCTCAGGCGGTGCGGCGAAGCGCTTCGCGGACTTTCTTGTCGTCCATCTTGCGCACGGTGTCCGCGTCCATGCCGCGTTCCACCAGCCGGGCCTTCTGCGTCTTCACGCGGCGCCGGCGTTCGGACGGCTTCTTTTTCGGCCGGGTCTGCGGCTTCTTGTTGAATTTACGGCCAGTTCCCATGGCGACCCCTTTCGCGTTCCTGGTTCAAGGGAGGCGCAGTATGGACAATCCGCGCGACAGGATCAAGCCCATATAAACGGGGTCAGCGGCCGGCGCGGGGCGCCGGCCGTGCGGCCGCTACCCCGACGCGGTCGCAGTAACGCGCGACGGGGCATGCGCCGCAGTGCGGGCCGACGGGCCGGCAGACGGTCTGGCCGAAGGACACCAGGTAGGAGTTCCAGGTGATCCAGTAACGGTGCGGCAGAATGCGGCGGAGCGCCTGTTCGGTTTCCAGGGGCGTCTTGGTCCGCAGGAGGCCGAGGCGGTTGCAGATGCGGTGGACGTGCACGTCCACGCACACGGCGGGCTTGTTGAAGGCCACGGCCCGGACCAGGTTGGCCGTCTTGCGGCCGACCCCGGGCAGGCGGCAGAGATCGTCGATGGCGTCGGGCACGCGGCCGCCGAAGCCGTCGTCAAGCGCCGCGGGCAAGGCCTTGAGGTGGCGGGCCTTGGTTCTGAAAAACCCGATGGGCAGCAGCAGCTTTTCGAGCTGCCGTTGCGTGAAGCGGTCGAAATCGTGCGGACGGCGCACCTGCCGGAAAAGGCGCTTGCAGACCGCGGTGGTGGTCTCGTCCTTGGTGCGGGCGCTCAGAATGGTCGCGACCAGCACGAGGAACGGGTCGCGGGTCTGCGCCTGGACCAGGTCGACGATCGGGGCCTTGCGGCGGCGGTATTCACGCTTCAGGATCCGGTTGACGGCGGGAATATCGGACGGGTTCATGCGGGGCGGTGCGCCGGGCCCGGGGCGCTCAGCGGCGGGGTTTGTTGTTTTCGTCCAGCCTGACGATCAGCGGGCGGTGGGCGGCTACGTCCGGCTCGGAGACGCCGGCGAACGCGAAGATGATCAGCCGGTCGCCGACCTTGCCCTTGTGGGCCGTGGCGCCGTTCAGGCAGATCGTGCCGGATCCGGCCGGCGCGGGGATGGCGTAGGTCTCGAACCGCTCGCCGTTGGCGAGGTTGGCCGCCAGGATCTTCTCGTAGGGCGCGATCTTGACGGCGTCCAGCAGGTCCCGGTCGATGGTGAGGCTGCCCTCGTATTCGAGGGCCACCTCGGTGACCCGGGCCTGGTGGAGTTTCGATTTGAGCAGGGTGCGCTGCATGGTCACAGTCTTGGTCCGGGAGGCGCCGGGTGTCAATCTTCGATTTGATCGATCTCGCCCCGCAGCCAGTGCAGCAGGGTCTCGCGGTCGGAGAAACGCCCTTCGAGCTGGGCGTCGTAGGCCGTTTTCCGCCAGCGCCCCACGCGGGGTCCCTCCGGCACGCCCAGCGCCATGATGTCGTGACCGGAAATCCAGGGGGGGGGCAGGGGGG
>JAFGIZ010000041.1 GCA_016929365.1 Lentisphaerota bacterium | reverse complement strand
GAACCGCCGCTACAGCCGCCTGCGCCAGGAAAGCATTACCACAGAGATGCTGGAAATTGCGGGAAACACCGCCGCCGGGGATACCGCCTGACGGCCCCCTCCCGCGGGAACAGAATATGGCAAACGGCAGAGTCATACACGTGGTCGGGCCGGTCGTGGACGTCGAGTTTTACGGGACACGCCTCCCCGCGCTGCATCACGCCCTCCGTATCCGCGAGCCGGAGCGCAATATCTCCATCGTTCTCGAGGTCGAAGAGCATCTCGGCGACAACGTGGTGCGCACGATTGCCATGTCGTCCACCCGCGGCCTCTCGCGCGGGCTGGACGTCGAGGATACCGGCGCGCCCATCCGCGTCCCCGTCGGCGAGGCCTGCCTCGGCCGCGCCGTCAACCTGCTGGGGGAGCCGATTGACGGGGGCGGCCCCGTTGCAAGCATTCGTTTCGATCCGATTCACCGGTCCGCCCCGCCTTTCGACCAACAGAGACCCGCCGTCGAGTTTTACGAGACCGGGATCAAGGGCATTGATCTCCTCGCTCCCTTCCCGCGCGGCGGCAAGGTCGGTCTTTTCGGAGGCGCCGGCGTCGGTAAAACGCTGCTTATCATGGAACTCATCCGCAACATCACAACCGAACACGGCGGGCGGGCGGTCTTCGCCGGCGTCGGCGAACGGACCCGCGAGGGCAACGATCTCTGGCTCGAGATGAAGGAATCCGGCGTCCTGCGCAATACCGTGCTCGTGTTCGGCCAGATGAACGAACCGCCCGGCGCGCGGCTCCGCGTCGCCCTCTCGGCCCTGACCCACGCCGAACATTTCCGCGACCAGATGCGCCAGGACGTCCTGCTCTTTATCGACAACGTCTTCCGCTTCGTACAGGCCGGCTCGGAAGTCTCCGCGCTCCTCGGGCGGATGCCCTCCGCGGTAGGCTACCAACCCACGCTCGCTTCCGAGATGGGCGCGCTCCAGGAACGGATCGCCTCCACCCAGCGCGGCTCGATCACGTCCGTCCAGGCCGTATACGTGCCGGCCGACGACATTACAGACCCCGCGCCGGCCACGACCTTCGCCCACCTCGATGCATCCATCGTACTCGACCGCCGCATCGTGGAAATGGGCATTTATCCTGCCGTCGACCCCCTGGCCTCCAACTCGCGCATTCTTTCGGCCGATGTCGTCGGCCGCGAACACTACGACACGGCGCGCGACGTGCAGCGCATCCTTCAACGCTACCGCGAGCTCCAGGACATCATCACGATTCTCGGCATGGAAGAACTGCCCGAAAGCGACCGGCAGATCGTCCTGCGCGCGCGCCGCATTCAGCGCTTCCTCTCGCAACCCAATTTCGTGGCCGAACAGTACACCGGGCTCGCCGGCCAGTACGTGCCCGTCGAAGAAACCGTGCGCGGCTTCCGCGAGATCGTGGACGGCCGCCATGACAACGTCCCCGAACAGGCTTTCATGATGGCCGGCGCACTCGACCAGGCACTGGAAAAAGCGAAACAGATGAGCGCCTGAGCCGACGCGCCGCGCCGGCAGGGCAAGCGGAGCATGGAACCTTTCGAACTGGAAATCGTCACCCCCGACGGCTACGTCCCGCCGCGCCCGATACTCGCCCTAGACGTGCCCGCCGAAAGCGGCCGCCTCGCCGTGCTCGCCCGGCACGCCCCGCTCGTCTGCGCCCTGACCGGCGGACAGGCCCTCATTATGGATGCCACCGCCCGGCGCGAGACCTGGCGCCTCGGCCCCGGCACCCTCACGGTGACCGCCGGCCGCGCCACGCTGCTCGTCAGAAGCGCCACGCCGCCGCGTGCACCAGCAGCGCCGTCAGTACCCCCATCACCAGCCCCATGAATACCTGCAGCGGCGTGTGGCCCAGCAGCTCAGCCAGCTTACGCTCCGAGAGATGGTGCTCCTGGAAAAGTTCGTCGACAATCTCGTTCAACAACCGCGCCTGCTGGCCTGCGGCGTAACGCACGGTCGTCGCGTCAAACATCGTCACCGCGGCGAACGCGATCGCCAGGACACTCACCGGCTCGCCGAACCCCGCCTTCAACCCCACGGCCGTGGCCAGCCCGCACACCAGCGACGAATGCGCGCTCGGCATACCGCCGGTGCTGACCAGGTAACTGAAGTCCAGCCGGCCCCGCTCGTACCAGCCCACCGCCATCTTCGTGCACTGCGCCGCAATCCACGCGCAAAACGCCGCCCAGAAGATCTCGGAATGAAACAATGCCATGATCGAACCGTTCATGTTGCCCCTCTAGTAGGCATTCTTGCGCGCACAAAAGGTACGGATGATAATCTTGAAATCAAAGGCCAATGACCAGTTTTCCAGATAGTACAGATCGTATTTAATGCGCTCCGCGATGCTCGTGTTTCCACGCAACCCGTTGACCTGCGCCCAGCCCGTCAACCCCGGCTTCGATACGTGCCGCCACATGTAACGGCCGATGTCGGCTTTGAACTGCTCCACGAAATGCGGCCGTTCCGGGCGCGGCCCCACCAGGCTCATATCGCCCTTCAACACATTCCATAACTGCGGCAGCTCGTCCAGGTTGTAGCGCCGCAGAAAAGCCCCGATCCGCGTCCGGCGCGGATCGTTCTCGCTCGCGAACACCGGGCCCGAGTCCGCTTCGGCGTCCGTCCGCATCGTCCGCAGTTTGTACAGGATGAATGGACGTCCCTTTTCGCCGCAGCGCTCCTGGCGAAAAAACACCGCGCCCGGCGAGCTCCGCTTGATCAGCACCGCGGCCGCGGCAATCACGGGCGCCGCCAGCAGCAGGCCCACGCTCGCACCCCCCAGGTCCGCCGCGCGCTTGCGCACCCGGTTCCAGAACCGGTCTAACGGCCATTCACTGACCCCCAGCAGGGGAATATCGTCCAGTGACTGCACGTCCAT
>JAFGIZ010000040.1 GCA_016929365.1 Lentisphaerota bacterium | reverse complement strand
GCCTGCGGATCAATCCCGGCAATATCGGCGGCCGCGAGAAGGTGGCCGCGGTCGTGCGCGCCGCCGCGGCGCGCGGGGCGCCGATTCGCATCGGGGTGAACAGCGGATCGCTGGAGCGCGACCTGCTGGAACGCTACGGGGGCGCGGCGGCGGAGGCGCTGGTCGAAAGCGCGCTGCGGCACGTGGCGCTGCTCGAAGCGCTGGACTTCCGCGAGATCAAGCTGTCGGTAAAGGCGTCGGACGTGGCGCGGACCGTGGCGGCCTACCGTCTGCTCGCCGCGCGCACGGCATACCCGCTGCACCTGGGCCTGACCGAAGCGGGCACGTTCGTGGCCGGGACGGTGCGTTCCTGCGCGGCACTCGGGATTCTGCTGGGGGAGGGCCTCGGCGACACGATTCGTATTTCGCTGACGGACACGCCCGCGCAGGAAGTGCGTGTGGGGCTGGAGCTGCTGCGCGCGCTGGAATTGCGCGAACCGGGCCCCAGCGTGATCGCCTGCCCCACGTGCGGGCGGGTCCAGGTGGACGTGGCGGCGGTCGCCCGGGACGTCGAGACGGCGCTCGAAGCGCTCTACCGCGACCGGCCCGGCGGCCGGCGGCCGACCGTAGCCGTGATGGGCTGCATGGTCAACGGCCCGGGAGAGGCCCGCGAAGCCGATCTCGCCCTCGCGGGCGGGAAGGGGCGGTTCGCGTTGTACGAACGCGGCCGGCACGTCAGGACGGTTTCCGAAGCCGAAGCCGTTCCCGCGCTGCTGGACGCCGTGCGGCGCTGGCGCGGAAAAAACGCCTGACGCGTCAGCGTTGATCCAGGACCCGCCTCAGGCGTTCCGGTCCGCCGGGAGCGGGTGCGGCCGGGCGGCGGCGTCGAGGACGAGCCCGGCGGCGCGCGCGTGGCTGCCGGGCGGGCCGAGGGCCGCGGCGGCGCCGGCGAGGGCCGCGCGCATGGTATCGCGGGCGGGCCCGTCGTCCAGCAGCGGCGCGAGCGCGTCCGCCAGGGCGGCGGGACGCGCCTCGTGCTGGATAAACTCCGGGCAGATCCGCGCGCCGGCGGTCAGGTTTACCATGCCGACGTGGGGGACCTTGACCAGGTGCCGGGCGAGCAGGTAGGTCAGGGGCGCGGTGCGGTAGACCACGATCATGGGGCAGCCCATGAGGGCGGCTTCGACGGTGGCGGTGCCCGACGCGACCATGGCGGCGCGCGCCTGGCGCAATATCTGCAGCGACTCGCCGGTCACGACGGTCCAGCGCGAGGGGCCCGCCCGCTGCGCGGCAATACACTTGCGGATGCAGCGGTCCATGGCGGGCGAGGCGGCGGCGACCAGGAAGCCGAGGCCGGGGCGGCGGGCCTCGAGCCGGGCCGCGGCAGCCCAGAGGGGCGGCAGGATGCGTTCGACTTCCTGGCGGCGGCTGCCCGGCAGAAGCGCCACGCGCGGCTCGCCCGGCCAGGGCAGCGGCAGGGCCGGCTGTTCCCGCGCGGCGCGGGCCTCGTCCACGAGCGGGTGGCCCACGAAATCGACCCGGAGCCCGGTGCCTTCGAACACGGCCGGTTCGAAGGGGAAAATCGCGAGCAGCCGGTCGACGGTGCGCGCCATGCGGGGGATGCGCGACCGGTGCCAGGCCCAGACCTGCGGGCAGATGTAGTAAATCGTGCGCAGGCCCAGGGCGTGCGCCCGTTCGGCAAAGCGCAGGTTGAACCCCGGGTAGTCCACGAGGACGACCGCATCCGGCCGGCGCTCCGCGGCGAGGCGGAGCAGGCGGTGGAACACGGTATGAAAGAACGGCAGCCGGCGCAGCACCTCCGGCAGGCCCATCACCGCCATGGCATCCACGTCGTACAGCGTCTCCACCCCGGCCGCCCGCATGCGCGGGCCGCCGATGCCGAAACACGCCGTCTCCGGGTCGCGCGCCTTGAGGGCGCGGACGAGTCCGGCCGCCCGCATGTCGCCGGAAACTTCGCCGGCGATGATCAGAAAGGTCACGAGGGACACTCCCGGATATGCCGGCAGATGTCCACCGCGAGCCGCAGCGCCGCCGAGGCATGCCGGCCGCCGACGACGGGCGTGTCGCGGCGGCGCACGCATTGCACGAAGGAGGCCAGCTCCGCCGCCAGCGGTTCGCCCGGCTCGATCGGCACGGGCACCGTCTCGATGCCGGCGCCGGTCTTCCGGGCGAGCTGACCGGCCTGGTTCATGTAGTCGAGCGAGACGTAGGAATCCTCCTGGAAGACCCGGATCTTGCGCATGCGCTCCCGGCTGATCCGGCTGGCGGTGACGTTGGCGACGCCGCCGTTCTCGAAGGCCAGGCGCACGTTGGCGATGTCTTCCGTCGGGCTCAGGACGGGCACCCCCACGGCGTGCAGGTCCCGCAGGGGCGCGCGCATCAGGTGCAGAATGATGTCCAGGTCGTGGATCATGAGGTCGAGCACCACGCTGACCTCCGTGCCGCGCGGGGCGGCCGAAGGGCGGGGCGGCGGATAGGGCGCGAGGCGGATGGCCTCGATGAAGCGGGGCGCGACGAGGTTCTCTTCGAGGAAGCGCATCACCGGGTTGAACCGTTCGACGTGGCCGACCTGGAGGATCAGGCCCTTGGCTTCCGCCGCGCGGACCATGGCTTCGGCCTGGGCGCCGGTCGCGGCGATGGGTTTTTCGACGAGCAGGTGTACGCCGCGTTCCATCAGCGCGGCGGCCGTCCCGGCGTGGCGGTCGGTGGGCACCACGATGCTGGCGGCGTCAACGGCGCCGGCCAGGGCCTCGAGCGATTCGAACGCGCGCGTCCCGTGTTGCGCGGCGACGGCGGCGGCGCGGTCGGCGTCGGTGTCGTACACGCCGGTCAGCGCGGCGCCCTCCAGTTCGGCGTAGATCCGGGCATGGTGCCGCCCCAGGCTCCCGACCCCCACGACGCCCACCCTGACGGCTTCAGGCATGCTCGGTCTCCCCGGGCGGACGGTCCAACACGGTGAGAGCCAGCTGCATGGCATCCGCCGCCGCAATGATCTTTTCGCGCTCCAGTAAAATCGCGCGGCCGGCTTCGACGGCCAGCACGGCGGCCTTGATCCGCTTGAGCCACGTCAGGGTATGCAGGCCGATCACCGGGATATCGAAGCGCATGTCGTGGCCCGGCTTCGCGGTCTTGACCACCACGGCGCCGGGGCCGCCGAGCCGGCCGGCGCGCTTCAGGGTTTCGTCCGTGCCTTCGAAGGCCTCCACGGCGAGGATGGTCCCCTGCTTGACCACGACGGTCTGGCCGATGTCCAGCGCGCTCGTCGCCTTCGCCAACCGCAGTCCCAGCTCGATGTCCTTCTGCTGACCGGCGCTCGGGGAGCGCTGGGACAGGAGGCCCGCCGCCGGCATGTGCGACTCCATGAACATCGACGCCGGCATCAGCGTGATCCCGATG
>JAFGIZ010000039.1 GCA_016929365.1 Lentisphaerota bacterium | reverse complement strand
TGGGGGATCTACTTCGACGAAGGCAGTTCGTTCATCCTGGCCGAAGGGAACGTCGTCTACCGCACCCAGGACGCCGGGCTGCACCAGCATTGCAGCGTGGACAACCGGGTCCGCCATAACGTCTTCGCGCTCGGCACCAACGGACAGATTCGGATCAGCAACCTGGAGAGGACCGGCGTCTTCACCGTCGAAGAGAACCTGTTCTATTGCGAGCCGGGACCGGTGTTCGAGATGGACTGGATCGACGACGAAATCGTCTTCCGCGGCAACCTCTACACGCGGTCGTCCGGAGCGGCGGGATTGCGCTTCGCGGGTGGGCTGACTCCGGCGCAGTGGAAGTCGCGGGAACCGGGCGCCGTGCTGGCCGACCTCCGGTTTGCCGATGCGTCGAGCGGCGACTTCCGCCCGGCGTCCGGCGGATTCCCGGCGGAGATGCAGTTTTCCATCCCCGCTGCCTCGGCGGCAGGACGGCGGACGAACGGCCGCCGGACGGCCGGCCTTCCGCCGGTTGCGCGGGTGTTCCCGCAGGCGCCGGATGAAGAGGACCTGGTGAACCGACTGTCCGTGGACGAGGATTTCGAGGCCCTGGAGCCCGGCAGCACGATGCCCGAGTTCGTGAGCATGATCGGGCCCGGCGAGTCCGCCAACGTGGTCGCCGGTTCGGCCGCGGGCGGCGGGAAGTGCCTGCGGTTTCGGGAAGGAACGCACGAAGGCTCCTCCTTCATGCCCCATGTCTATGCGCAGTTGTCGTACCGGGGCGGCGTGGTCCGGAACAGCTTCGACCTGCGGGTGGAGCCGGGCGCCCGATTGAGCTGGGAATGGCGCGACTGGCCCGGCGGAAAACCCTACCGGACCGGTCCGTCGATCCACGTGGCGGCGGACGGCAAGGTCTCCACGCAGGGCGGAGAGCTGCTCTCGATTCCGCCCGGGCAGTGGGTCCACGTCGGTCTGGAATGTCCCATGGGCGCGGCGTCGAATCGCGCGTGGTCGGCGGACTTCACGCTGCCGGGCCAGCCGCCCCGGCGGTTCGACCGGCTGCCGGTGCAGGACGGATTCGGGGAAGTCACGTGGGTCGGGTTCAGCTCGCTCGGAGGCACGGGCGCCGTTTTCTACGTCGACAACTTCAAACTGAACCGGATGGACCACTGACCGGATCCCCTTTGGAGTCGCGAAAGGGGAGAGGGGACAGAGGCAGCGGCGGCCACGGCCGCGATGATGGCCGAAAGGGCGGTTCAGGCTCGGCGACCCACGTTCCGGGCCGATCATCCGTTGGTCCTCCTGATCCGGGAAAGACGAACCGGCAGCATCCTCCTCGCGGGGAGACTGTCCGATCCGGCAACACCTGCCGAAGGGAGCCGACCACGCACGGATTGCTGTCGGTTCCTGGCGCCCCCCCGCCACAGCCCGCCGTCCAGAGGCTGACGCAATCGGAGCAAGTGCGGAATCCGGACAGAGTTGACCCGATGCGTCCTTCCGGCGTGCATGTCGCGTCGGACCACACGCCGTTGTGCGCGTCTGTATCATCTCCTCCCGCTCCCGCGTATCCCCGTGTCGGGCTGGTTGCGCGAGACTCCACGTGGATGGCAAATCCTCCCCAGCGGGAAAAGTTGCCGCAAAAAAGATGTTTGACGTCGCGGAAAAGGAAGACTATAGGGTTTTCGTAAGGGCATCCGTATGGGATAGCCGACGAGGCTTTGGTTCAGCGGAGGGCGCGTCGTGAAGATGAAACTGACGATGTGGGTTGCGGCGGCTTTTCTGGTCGCGGGATCCCGGGCCGCCATCATCGGTCTCAACATCACGGACGGCTGGCCGACGCCGATGCTGAGCGGCGGCGAAACGGCTGACGGCTTCAGCAACTGGACCGACAGCATGGGTGACATGGGGGGAGGCGGGCCCAACCCGCAGCTGGGCACGAATGTACTCAGCGGGAGCTCCGTCCAGGCGATCTTCCATTCCGCCAACACCTGGGCGGCCGGCCTGGAGGACAACAGCGAGCAGCAACTGTACCGGGTTTACCTGGACGACGGCGACAACGGCAGCTCGCTCTACAGCGGCGATGGCATCGGGGTCAGTGTGACGATATCCGGCCTGAGCGCATGGCTGGCCTCCAGCGGCGATTCGAGCTACGCCATCCGCGCTTACCAGTCGTCCGACTGGGACACCGGAGGATTCCTGCCGGTCTCGGTTCGCCTGGGCGCACCCGTCACCGATTTGACCAGCCTGACCGTCCTGGATACCTTCAGCGTCACCGCGGCGGGCGACGGCGGATTCCCCACCGCCAGCGCGGGCTATCATCTTCGCGGATACGGCGATTCCACCATGTCGTTCACGGCGGACACCATAACGCTGACCATCCCGTCGGGCCCCTCCGGCGGATTCCGCGGAACCCTTGCGGGCTTCAAGATCACGTCGATTCCCGAGCCGGCCACGGTCGGCCTGGCGCTGTTCGGCGGCCTGCTGGCGCTGCGACGCCGTCGGGCGTCGGCGTAGAGCCCGTTCGGGGCAGGACGAGCCCCGCACCTGGAGAATGGCGCTGCCGCGAATGAGCGCCCCTTCGTACACCCGTCGGCGCCGCCG
>JAFGIZ010000038.1 GCA_016929365.1 Lentisphaerota bacterium | reverse complement strand
CGACCGGTACGACCGGCCCGATACGCTGTACGTCTTCCCCGACGGCCGGCGGATACCCGGCAACAAGATCAGGGATTGGACCCGGCTGCCGCCCGGCACCCGGGTCATTATCGGATCGAGCGAGAGGGGGCCCTAGCCGGGCAAAGGAGAGCAGGATGACGGAACGTTTGTGGGCGCCCTGGCGCATGGAGTACATTCGCGGCATCGGCACGGACGAATGCTTTCTCTGCCGCATGCTGCAGGAAAACCGGGATCGCGAGAATCTTCTGCTTAAACGGGGCCGTACGGGCGCCGTTGTGCTCAACCGTTACCCTTACAACAATGGTCATCTCCTGGTCTTTCCATACCGTCATGTACCCGAACTCAAGGCCATGACCGAAGAGGAACGGCGGGAGCACCTGGAGCTGCAGATCGAAGCCATCGACGCCCTCAAGCGCATCATGCGCCCGGACGGATTCAACGTGGGGCTCAACCAGGGAAAGGCAGCCGGTGCGGGAGTGGAAGCGCATCTGCACACGCATGTTGTGCCGCGCTGGAATGGGGATACGAACTATATGCCGGTCCTGGCCGATGTGAAGATCATCCCGCAGGCGCTCGGGGAACTGTGGGATGCGCTGCATCCCGTGCTGGACGGGGATCCGTGAATCGCCCGGCCGAACCGCCGCCTAATCCGGCAGTGACCCGTAGCTGACACGGAAAGCCCGGGCGCCACGCGGACGCACCCCGATAAGCTGAATGCCCGCTTCCGGCGAACCGGGAAACAATTCGGCCGGGCGCGTGACCTGCAGGCCGTCGACCCAGTTATAGGGCAGGATCACCGTGTCGGCATCCGCCTCAAGCGTCACATCCATCCGGTTCCACGTGGCGCGGACCGAGCCCGGCGCGCCCTGCAGGGGGACCGGTTCCCGGGCAACGCGATACACGGTAACGTAATCGAACCGGGCGGTTTCGCTGAACAACCCGGGGCAGGATGCGAGCCGCTCTTTCCATGCTTTATGAACCGTGGCCACATGCGTGACATTATACAGATCGAAAAAACGCAGCATGGCTTCGGGGGTTTCGCGGAAACCGGCAGGAGGGTATTCGTACTTAACCATTTCCGGCGGAAAGGCATAATAGTCGCACGCCATCATTTCGCGGCCGCTCAACACGGGCAGGTAGGCCACGTGTCCCTTGAAGTAGGCGTGATGGGTCGGGCCCGTGAAAAGCAGTCTGCCGCCGGCGGGCACGTTCGCGGCAATCCATTGGGCGAAGCGTGCGACATGGTGATCGAGGACCGAATAGCGAAACCTTCCGCGGTTACAGTATATGGAGCGGGTATTCAAGACCGTCAGGACCAGCAACATCACAAGGGCTGCGCGCACCGGAGCCAGCGCCGGACGGTCGGCGGTCAACAGGTGCGCCACGGCGACCGCCGCGGGCGGGACCAGCAGCCAGAAGAACGGGATGGCCATGCGGTGAAGCTGGAGGTGAGGGGCCCAGACCGGGCCCCACGCCGTCAGTGCGGCCAGCACCAGGGCGGGGGGCGCAAACCACAGGCGGAGGCGGCGCGGCGCGGCGGCCAGAACGCCGCCCAACCCGAAAAAGAGCAGCACGGGATGCCCTGCACGCAGATGGGCGCACAGGGCGTCGCATCCGGCCGCCCAGGCGGTGCGCCCGCGAAGGACAGGTTCGACGAGGGCCGCGTCGGGCGGGGTGACCGTAAACTTCAGCACGGGGTTATGGAAGAGCAGGCTCTGCAGCCAGGGACTGTACAGCAGCAGCGCGGTCACGGCGCTCAGCAGCAGAAATCCGATGCGGCGCCAGGTCCAGTACGGGGCATGGATGGCGAACGAGCAGGCGAGCGCCGCGCCCATCAACGCACCGGGCGGCCACAGAACCAGCAGAAACAGCGCGCCCGTCAGCGCAAACCAGGTTCGGCGGTCGCGGCGCCCGAGGCACACGACGCGAAAAACGAGGCACGCGACCGGCACCAGCATGGCCTGGCTGAACGCCGCGCCGATGGTGCCGTAATGGAGGGCCCAGAGGTAGAACTCCTGGCTCACGCCGAGCGCAACTATCCCCGCGGTAAGCGCGGCGGCGCGCGAGGCGCCCACGGCCGAAACGGAGGCGGCAACGGCCCAGGGAACAACGAGAAGGAACAGAATGCCGTACGCAGGGGTGTAGACGTCGTGGACTGCGTGGGCGCGGATCCACGGCCAGGTTAGAAAACCGATGCCGTGCACTCCGGACACAATCCCGCTGGTGTGTTTGGCGCCGCCGTTCCAGAAAGGATTGTAATTGACCAGGCGCGGAAACGTGTCTGCAAATTCCCGCAACCGAAACATGAAACTCGGGTGATCGTCGCAGTAGAGAGCACGCGCGCCCGTGGTTTCGAGAAACCCGTGCAGGCAGAACAGCTGGCCGGCCAGCAGCAGGGCAAGCAGCACCAACCAGACACGGCGGACCCCGCGTACAAACAGGGGTGTCAGCAGCGCGGCGCCGAGCACAAAACGGGTCAAGCCCGACCCGAACGGGGACGGAAGCGCCCGGTCGGGTTGCCAGACCTCAAAATAGAAGCTTTTATCCAGGACAGCGCTCGACACGAGGAACGCGAGCAAACCGGCAAAACAAATCAGCAGTGGACCGAGCCGGGGAGGCCGGGCCACGCCGGATCCGGTTCGGCGGGCCATCATTACAGCGAGCAGGGCGGGCGGAAGCAGCCACAGGTACTGGGCCAGCCATTCGATCCGAATCAGACGGCCGTTGGTATGCAGCGCCAGGAGCAATGCGGCCGCGACCAGGACCGCCCAGAGCGATGCAAACCATATCTGCAGGCGGTTCATGGCGGTAATTCCGGACCTACGTTGCTCGACACGCCCCGGGTTCCGTTTCGGAACTCCAGGAACGCGTCCAGGGCGAGAATATAATAGTCCGGCCCACGGTACACAAGCGCCGTCTCCGGCAGCTCCGCAAGCAGGTAAGGGCGGGGGCCGCGGTCTGCGGCGGCGGCTCGAATGCGTGCGTTGAAGGGGGCAAAATAGCGGTGCGCCGGCTGGCCCGGCCGCGCCCGCGGAACCACAAGGTGCGTGACGCCCCAGTTATCGCGGAGGCGCCGCACGGGTTCGGGCGTCGCGGCGTACAGGGCATCGATGAGGTCGTTCATTCTGCGGCGCATCGTCAGCACGTATTCACGGTGCCAGGGGAGATGGGTTTCGTATGACACGAGCACCGGGCGCGCGCAGAGGTAGGGCAGGGGGGCTACCACGTTGGGCCAGCCGGCCACGAACGCCCCGGCGGGCAAGCGGCACAGGGCCGCATACAACTCGGCCTGCCGTTCGCGTCTGACGGTGAGGCCGTTGTGCGGATCGACCCGCCCGCCGTATCCCAGCAAGAGCACAGCGGTCGTCGCGAGAATCGCCGTGCGGCCGGCCCCGGCCGCGGCGATCAGCAACCAGGCCAGAATCAGCGGAGGCATGGCATAGAACAGGTAGCGCTGAGGCGTAAACAGAGAAGGCGCGCACGCCCGCGCCAGGAGGTAGGCCGCCAGGACGGCGGCTGTCACTCCGAGCAGGCGCCGACCGGCCGGGGCGCGCATGCCGCCGCGCAGCATCCCTGCCGCCCCCAGTGCGAAGATCACGGCGAGCCCGATGCGCAGGGGACCGGACCGCGTTAAGAATGACCGGCAGGGCGGACACCAGGCCGCGCCCCTGTTGTAAAAAGCAAGCGGCGCCGCCTGCACAAGGGCGCCGGGCAGGGGACGGGCGGCGCCGGCGCGATCCGCGTCCGCAAAGCGCCCGCCGGGACCCGCTTCCGGAAACTGCGCAACGTCGGAAGGGCCGATGCGCGCCCCGTAGGGGCGCAGGGCAACGTAAACGGGGGCTACGAGCATAACCGCGCCCAGCGCGGTCAGGAGCAGGAACCGGGCGCGGCGGAGCGCACTCCATGCCGCGGCTCCGCCGCGGTCGGCGCGCGGCAGGACGAACAGGACCGCGAGGGTCCCGCCGCCGATGACCGCCGTCACCGGATAGAAGGCCGCCCCGATCCACGTCAGCACCGCGATCGCCCGGGGACGTCCCGCGGCCGCGGCGGCCATCAGGGCGGCGACGACGGGATAGGCAAAGGCCCGCGGACTCGTATTTACCGAACGTGCAAGAAAAACGTCACAGGACAGCGCCAGGATGACCATGCACCCCATGCCGACCGTGCCCGCCAGCGGACGGACGGCCAGTGCGAGCGCGGCGAGCGTTACGGCCAGCAGCACATACCCGCCCCAGCGGCTCACCTGGCGTACGACGCCCAGACCCGCGGCGGTGCGGTAAAGCAGCCGGTATCCGACCGGCAGCGTGGCCATACAATAACGCGCAGCGTAATCGGGCGGACCGTCGTCAAGCGGACGCAGAAACGGGGCCACGTGCTGGCACACGTCATCGTTAAAGGCGCCAGCCGATGCGCGCATATGGTCATACAGCGACGGCGCATACAGGGCAGCCACGATGAACAGGCCCGCCGCAATCTGTGCCCCTTTTCGCATTATGCCCTCGCATCCGGAATCCCGCGCGCCGCCGTTACTTGCCGAAACGGCACATAACACAATGGCGGCAGTCGAGATGCTGCGGCGGCGTAACATGACGCCCGCTTCGGGCCGCCAGCCGGGACTGAACGTGATTCATGACTCCCAACAGGCATCCGAGCGCGATAAAACCTCCGGGCGCGAGGATGGCCAGCAGAAAGGGTTCGTAGCCTTCCAGGGCCCACTTGATATCACCCCACACTGTAAGCGAGCCTGCGCCCAGCAGCTCACGGCAGGCGCCCAGGGCCGCGAGGCCCAAAGTAAAGCCCAACCCCATACCGATACCGTCGGCGAGAGAGAGCCAGAGCGCGTGCTTGGACGCAAATGCTTCGGCCCTGCCGAGAATGACGCAATTCACCACAATCAGCGGAATAAAGAGGCCGAGACTTCCGTGCAAAGCATGCGCGAAGGCATTCATAAAGAGGTCAACGATAGTCACAAACGTTGCAATGACCACAATAAAGCAGGGAATCCGCACCTTGGCCGGGATGAGGTTTCGTAAAAGCGATACGACGAGATTGGAGCAGACCAGCACGAAAAGCGTCGCCATACCCATGCCCAGGCTGTTTTCGACGGACGTCGTCACGGCCAGGGTGGGGCACATACCGAGCACAAGGCGGAAGATCGGGTTTTCCCGCCAGAGCCCCTTGATCAACTCCCGATAAAACGTCATGGCGTTGCCCCGTTTTTGACGCCTCCTTGCGGAGAAAGCGAAGGCGGCGCGTCTTCCGTTATTTCCTTTTTGTGCTCGAGATATACGTCTAAACCCTTCTTGAGCGCGTCGACAACGGCCCGCGACGAAATCGTGGCCGCCGTAATGCGATCGATAACGCCCCCGTCCTTCCGCAGGGCCCACACCGTGTCCCGTATGCTGCGCTGTTCAAACCGGCGCAGGAACGGGCGCTCGGTAATGCGGGCGCCCAGGCCCGGCGTTTCCGCGTGCCGCAGAATCTCGACCCGGTTAACCATGCCGTTGGTGACACCGACCATAACCGCAATGGGACCGCCGTATCCCTGGTCGGACACGCTTTCGAAGGCAACACCGACGCACGTTCCGTTGCGGCGCGCCCGGTAGAAAGTCCATTCCCGGCCGCCTGTCTGAATACGCACCGTGTCACGATCAGGGGCATTGTCGTAGACCGGGAGGACGGCCCTTAGCGCCCCCAGCTTTTCTTCACGCAACGCCGCCGCGATGCGGTCGCGCGTCAGGGCATTGGTCCACCCGAGCAAGGCGCCGGCCCCGGCGCAGATGACGGTGAGCACGCTGATCAAGCGAAGCGTTTGTTTCATGCCGTTGTCTTTCTGGCGGGGGACCTGCCGCCGTGTCCGAATACGCGGGGGCGGGTGTAGCGGTTGATCAGGGGCGTGCACGCGTTCATTAAGAGGATCGAGAAGCTGACGCCCTCCGGATAGCCGCCCCACTGCCGGATCACAAAGGTCAGGACTCCGCACCCCGCGCCGAACACGAGATGCCCCCGCTTCGTCATGGGACTCGTCACCATATCGGTGGCCATGTACAAGGCGCCCAGCATCAGGCCGCCGGTCACGAGGTGGGCCGCGACCGGTATGCTGTGCGCCGGGTCCGTTGCACGCACCGCGGCTGCCAACAGGGCCACCGTGCCGACGTACGTGACCGGGATATGCCACGAAATCCAGCCGCGCGCCAGCAGGTACGCGGCGCCGAGCAGCAGCGCGGCCGCCGACACCTCGCCCAGGCAGCCGTTCTGGTTTCCCAGGAAAAAATCGAGCAGGGTCCGCCCGTCGAAGGCATAGGGCATCGGCTCGCCGCTGCTGAGGGCCGTCTTGACGGCGCCCAGCGGCGTCGCGGTGGTGACGGCCTCGATGGAAAGGGGTGACGGGACCCGCCAGGGTGTCCAGCGGGTCATCGCCACGGGGAAGGAAATCGTGAGCGCAACGCGGCCCACAAGGGCCGGGTTGAACGGGTTGTAGCCGATACCCCCGAAGACCTGCTTGCCCAGTCCGACGGCAACGGCACACCCCACGACGGCCATCCACGTAGGCAGGGTGGGGGGCAGATTGAAGGCAAGCAGCATACCCGTCACCACGGCACTCAGATCGGTTACGCCGATATCGCGGCGCATGCCGCGCCGGCAGAGCCATTCGACCGCGACGCACCCCACGACGCAGGCGGATACGAGCCGCAGGGCGTTCCACCCGAAAAACCACAGCGCAACAGCCAGTGCCGGGAGCATGGCAATCACAACGTCCAGCATAATCCGGCGCACCGTCACCCCCGAGTGGACGTGCGGTGACGGGCTCACGACGAAGCGCGGATCTGCCTGCGGGTTCATCGGGATCTGCTCCTGGCGGCTGCCCAGGCTTTACCCCGCCGCATATGCTGTACCATGGGCCGGCGGGCGGGGCAGACGTAAGCGCAACAGCCGCATTCTATACAATCCATGACGTGGCATGCCGCCGCCGCCTCGTAGTCCTCGGCTTCGAGATAGAGGCTCAGTTCCGCAGGCACCAGGCCGGCGGGACATGCGGCGATGCACCGCCCGCAACCGATGCAGGGAAGGGATTCGAACGCGGTGCATTCTTCGGAGGCGAGCGCCAGCACGCCCGAGGCGGTCTTGGTGACCGCGCCGTCGAGCGACGGCTGGGCCAGGCCCATCATGGGACCGCCGGCAATCAGCTTGGCAGCGCCCTTCAGACCGCCGCAGAAGCCGGCCAGGTCGTTGAAGCATGTCCCGATTCGGGCCCGCACGTTTTTCGGGCGCTGCACCGGCGTGCCGGTAACGGTCACAATTCTTTCGATAAGGGGCTGCCCGGTGAGCACCGCATCGTGCACGGCACACGCGGTTGCCACGTTTTCGACCAGGGCGCCCACGTCCATGGGTAGTCCGCCGGAAGGGACTTCGCGCCCGAGCAGCGCACGGATCTGCTGTTTTTCCGCACCCTGAGGATAGAGCGTCTCCAGAGACACCACGGCGGCATCTCCCTTAAATTCCCTGACAACACCCGCCATCGCGGCAATGGCATCGGGCTTATTGTCTTCAATGGCGATTCGCACGCGTTCCACGCCCAGGACATGGGCGATAATGCAGGCGCCCGTCCAGATGCGCTGCGGGTCTTCCAGCATCAGGCGATAATCCGCCGTGAGATACGGTTCGCACTCGGCCCCGTTAATGATCAGGGTATCGATATGTTTTTCCGGGGGGGGCTGAAGCTTCACGTGGGTGGGGAACCCGGCGCCGCCCATGCCCACCACGCCCGCTTCGGCTATCCGTTCGACGAGCGCTGCCGCCGGCGTGTTCCGCCAGGCCGGGCACGGCTGCAGATCCGTCCAGGCGTCTTCACCGTCCGGCTCGATATCGACCGCCGGGGCAGGCGGGCCCGAAAGCGTCGGTGCATCCTGGACCGCCTTGACGGTGCCCGAGGTGGGCGCGTGCACATGTGCCGAGATAAAGCCGGATGCTGCACCGATACGCTGTCCGCGGCGGACGGCCTCGCCCTTCTTGACCACGGGGGTGGCCGGGGCCCCGAGATGCTGGGCCATGGAGACGCGCAGGATCGAAGGCAGGGGAAGCGTCTCGACGGGCATGGCGGCGGAGAGCGCCTTGCGGTCGTCCGGATGCACCCCCCGCGGCCGGGCATGGAACAGGCGCGGCACCATTAACGTTTGACTATGCACCGGGTCGGACATTTTTCAATAACGGCTTCACTCTCGAGGTCCTTCGAATAATCGACGACCGCCAGGGCCCCGTCCATGCGGATGGCCTCGTTCTCGGCAAGCCTGGTGCAGCGCGTGCAGCCGATACAGCCCACCGTGCACACTTCCTTGACGCGCGGCCCCTTGTCTTTCGAGCTGCAGAGGACATGAATGCGGCGTTCGGCGGGGACAAGGCGAATGAGATGCCGCGGGCAGGCGTCGACGCAAGCGCCGCAACCGATGCAGACGTCGGGATGCACGCGGGCAATCCGCTGCGGCGTAATTTCGATGGCACCCACCGGACAGACACGCGCGCAGGTTCCGTAACCGAGGCACCCGAAAACGCACTGCTTGTCGCCCCCGGCAACGGCATGCGCCGCGGCGCAGTCCGCAATACCGTTGTAATCAAATTTCCGGCCCGCATGCTCATCATCACCTCCGCACAGGACAATGGCGACATTCCGTTCGCGGGTCTGGGATGCTACGCCCAGAAAGGCCGCAAGCCGGTCTATGACCTCCTGTCCGCCCGGAGCACAAAGATTGATGGGCGCGTTGTCCACCACAATGGCGCGGGCATAATCCGCGCATCCCGCGTAGGCGCATCCGCCGCAATTGGCGCCGGGCAGAATATCGAGCACCTTTTCGATGCGCGGATCCTCGTGCACGGCCAGGAACCGCGCGGCAAACGCCAGCGCCGCGCCGCATACCAGTCCCGCCCCGCCGATCACCATTGCTGTTACGAAAACAGGAGACATACCCGAACCCGAATCACCCGCTTACTGCTTTACCAGTGACGCGAACCCCATAAATGCGAGACTCAACAGACCCGCCGTGACGAGACCGATCGCGACGCCCTGGAACGCCCGCGGCGGCCGGCAGCGGTCGATCTTTTCCCGGAGGCCCGTGAAAATAGTCAAAGCAAGCGCAAAGCCGAGCGACGCGGCAAATCCGAAGACACAGGCCTCGGGAAAGCTTCGCTCCGACTGCATGTTCAGCACGGACACCCCGAGCACCGCGCAGTTCGTGGTAATAAGCGGCAGGTAGATGCCCAGTCCCGCGTGCAGGGCGGGCAAGAAACGCTTCAGCGACAATTCCACGAGCTGAACGAATGACGCAATGATCAGAATGAACGCAATGGTCTGCAGGTAGGCCAGCCCGAGCGGATCGAGGATGTACGATTGCAGGAGCCATGTGACCGCCGACGCGGACGTCATGACAAAAATAACGGCGCCGGACATGCCCAGCGCGGTATCCAGCGAGCGCGAAACGCCCAGGAAGGGGCAGATGCCGAGAAAGCGCGTCAGAACGAAATTATTGACGAGGACGGCACTGACAATAATGAGAAGATAGTCCGTCATCAGGACGCGAACACGAGAATAAAGACCATCACGAAAATGGCAACGGACTCGACAATTCCCAGCGCCATGAGATAGTTCGTAAAGCCCTTGCCGGTTTCCGCCAGTGCGTCGGAAGCGCTCGCCGCGACTTTGCCCTGGCCCCACGCAGAGGCCCCGATGGCCAGGCCTCCGAACAGCCCCCAGCCGATCAAGGCCGGCGGCGTGCCGGCTTTGGCCAGCTCCAGAAGCTTGGTCATGACGATCATGCCGTAAAACGTCTGGGTAATCGGCGAACCCACGAAGACCGCCAGCATGAAAGGCGCCGGCTTGTTCTGGGCAAAACAGCGTTTCCACGCGCCCACTGCCGCCATGCCGGCGGCGGCTATCCCCATGGCGGAGCCACTGGCGGCCAATCCCAAAGCCAGTTCGCCGCCGATGCTGTTCAGGGACCTGATGGTTTCGGCTGCTATGGACATATTCGTTTCCTCCTCTTTTGCTCCTCTAGAACCCTACCGTATCCCAAGGCGGCCTTCGGCCGCAACCCAGTGTGTGCGTATGCGGGTTGCGCAGAAGATCTACGCGAGACGCAGAGAATCCACACGTTCAGACTCTAATCCATGTGTTGCGGCGTGTAAAGGCCGTCGCCCACCGCACCCTCCGGCAGGCCGTGTCGACGATGTACAAACGGAGCATACGGAATACCCGACCATTCGAGCCCCATGTGCATCGAAAATTCCAGCGCGTTGAGCCGGATCCCGTGCACGAGGACGCTCATCAGGCCCAGGCCGATGTTCACCGCGTGCCCTGCAAAAAGCAGCAGGACGCACGTGAGCCCCGTCAGCACCCCCCGAAATCCGATCATGCCCGTCACGATCGTGTTAAAGGCCTCGGCAAGTTTCACGGTCGCAACCCCCAGGGCAAAGAGCCGCAGATACGAAAGGATGTCCCCGAAGCTGGACATTAAATTGAGCGGCAACATGGCATGGTGGATCCATTCCGATTTCAGCCGGGCCGGGGGGGTCATAAACAGCACAACGGCCAGTAAACTGGCCCCTGCAACCGGAAGATACCAGGCCGGAAAAGGCTCGTTCAAAAGCAGCGTGCGGCTTGCAAAGAACATCGCCCACACGATGGCGATCCAGCCGGCCTGCGCCAGGGCGCGCACGGAGTTCAGCATCCGGAAAGCCCGCCAGAAGTGGGCAATCGACAAATGGATGGCGCCCAGCAGCAGGCAGAGCGACATGATGTTTTCGTTCTTTGTGAGCCAGTCGATCCGGAAACGCGCCAGCGGCGCCGGCAGTGCCGTCACACCGAAATAAGCGCCGGTCGCGACGCCCCACAAAACGGTACAAGCACCGAAAATCGTCATCAGCCGGAACGGCGCCGGCGGCGCCTTCGGCCAGGCGCGCCGCGCCAGGGCGGTCACGGCCAGGAAAAGCAACCCGTATCCCGCATCCCCGATAATCATGGCGAAAAAGATACTGAGGAAAATAAAAAAAGCGCTGCTGACGTCCGCCTCGCGGTACCCGGGCAGAATCTGTATGGCCGAGAACACGCTTTCAATCGGGCGAACCCATGCGGGACTCTCTATCAGGGTAGGCACCCTTACGTCGGGAGGGGGATCGTCAATCAACAGCCCCCAGCCGTGTGACCTGGCGGAGGCGCGCAGTGTGTCCAGGCGGGGAACCGGGCAGAACCCGTGCACATAGGCCAGGGAGGCTTCGAGCCCCATGCTCTCGCGGACTTCCAGGGCCTCGACGCGGGCCTGCAAGCCGGTGCGCTTAGATTGCAGGACCGGAACGGCATGCGCCGCCAGCCGGCGAATACGGTTTTCGCACGCCTCTTTCTCGCGTGCCGTATTTTCCATGGCCGCTTCTACCTCCCCGAGCGAACGCGGGGGGAGGGGACAGGCAACGGCATCCGGCACCGACACGTCGCCCTGTCCGATGACCGCGAAATAGCGTCCCGTGTTGTCGCTTCCCGTCACCACGGCCAGGGCCCCTTCGGGAACCGCAAGCTCCCCGCGCACCGGGCCGCGGTAAAGCCCGACGGCCAGGCCGCGCGCCTGCAGTTCCCGGACCAGCGCGACATCGAAATGCCCGTAGTGGCTCAACCCGTCCCTTTCGTTCCGCAGGGCTTCGCTTCGTTCGGCCAGCTCATGCCGGGAAGCCGCAAGCGACTCAACCGCCTCGAGGAGCGCCTTTGGGGCATCCGGCTCCGGCCCCCCTGCGTCATCCGGTTCCGGCCCGTCCGGTTCCGGGGGCAGCGACTCCAGAAAGGCCAGCGCGTTCTGGGTGCGCTTCAGATCCCGTTGCGCATGCGCGAGGTCGTCGCTCTGCGGTTCGCGGACGGGGGTCAGGTGCAGCACGCCGACCGCGCCCAACGCCTTGATCGTGGAATCCCGGTCCTTCTCCATGCACACCAGCGTAACGCTCTTCATGGGCACAATCATGGACGTTCAGGCTGCGCGGCTCTTGGCCAGCTTGGCCCGGGCGACCGCGGCCGTTTGCTCGTCACCCAGGAAGATCTTGATCACACGGATATGTTCGCGGCACTCCGGAATCTTGACCTTTTCGAAAAGATTGACCCGCTGCGCGGTGATGCGGAGTTCCTCGGCAATCCGTTCGCGCTGTTGCTCGAGTATCTCGCGCTCGACCCGGAGGCGAATACGTCGATCGAGCGCCTCAACGGCGTCGTCAACCCACGGCGGCGTCGACAGAAGGTCGACTTCGGCGCGCGCAACATCGACGGCGCGTAACTCCGGTATGGCGACGCCCGCAATATTGCCGGTTTCCGTCTGCACATCTCGAAGCTGTACCAGGCCCTCGATAGCGACGGGCTCCGCAAACAGACGCACCCAGCTTTCCATCGAATTTGCGAGCTGCTTTTCCTCGCGTTCCTTTTCGGCCACGCCGATCTCCGCCGTATGCAGCTCGGACTGCAGCTGCTGTTTTTTCAATTGCAGCATGGGCAGGTAGCGTTCATAGCGGGTCAGGGCCTCCCGCTGCGCCTTGAGCTCGGTTTTCGTATGTTTGATACGGGCCATCGCGCAAGCGAAATTCGTGTCCTCTGCGGCTCAGCCTGGATTGCTCTGCCCGGCGCCGGGCCAGAACTGTTTAATCAGCTTGGTATGGATTCCGGTTTCCATGGGGTCGAAGCAGTCGGCAAGAATCTCCCAGCCGAGATCCAGGGCCTGCTCGAGCGCAATGTTGACGGAGAGGTCCATCATTTCGCGCTCGAAGCGTCGGCCGTACTTGAGCAACTTGCGGTCCCAGTCGCTCATCCGGAAACCCATGGCCTGCTTTTCCAGCGTTTCCCGGTAACCGGCGAACAACTGGATCATGGTATTCATGATCGTGCGGTGGTCTTCGCGGGTCTTTCCGTTCACCTGCTGCTTGAGCCGGCTCAGCGAGCCGAACGGCTCGATATGGCCGTCCCGCAGGTAGAACTGGCCTTCGGTAATATAGCCGGTGTTGTCGGGGACCGGGTGTGTCACGTCGTCCCCCGGCATGCTGGTTACCGCGAGCACGGTAATGGATCCGGCCGTATCAAAATCGACCGCCTTTTCGTAGCGTGCGGCAAGCTGGCTGTAGAGGTCGCCGGGGTACCCCCGGTTGGAAGGGATCTGCTCCATGGTGATGGCGATCTCCTTCATGGCGTCCGCGAAGTTGGTCATGTCGGTCAGCAGCACCAGCACGCGCTTTCCGGCAAGCGCAAATTCTTCCGCGACGGCCAGGCTGATGTCCGGAACCATGAGGCATTCCACAACGGGGTCGGAGGCCGTGTGGACATACATCACGCTGCGGGACAGGGCCCCCTGCGCTTCGAGCGTATCGCGGAAAAAGAGGTAGTCGTCGTGCTTCAACCCCATGCCCCCGAGGATAATGACGTCGACCTCGGCCTGGAGGGCAATGCGGGCCAGGAGCGGGTTGTAGGGCTCCCCGGCGCGTGCAAAAATCGGCAGTTTCTGCGATTCAACCAGCGTATTAAAGACGTCGATCATCGGGATGCCGGTCCGCACCATCTTGCTCGGGATGATGCGCTTGGCCGGATTGACGGGCGGCCCCCCGATGGGGACCATCCGCTCCCTGGGCAGGGGGCCTTTGTCGCGCGGCTGCGCGCCGCCGGTGAAAATGCGCCCCAGCAGGGCATCGGAAAACGGCACCTGCATCGGATGGCCCAGGAAACGCACCCTGGCATCGGTGGCGACGCCGCGCGCTCCGGAAAAGACCTGGAGCGAGACATGCTCATCCCGCAGGCGGATGACCTGCGCCAGCGACGAACCGCCGCGCGAGACGACTTCCGCCAGATCCCGGTAGCGGATGCCCTCGGCGCGCAGGTTGATCACGTTGCCGTGAATGGTATCGACGCGGTGGTAGATCTTATGCATCGCTGCGGGCCCCCGCGACCCGTTCTTCCAGCTCACGCTGCTGGGTCTTGAATGCGTCTTCCGTATCGGCGACCCGGTTCCAATCGCGCGTCGCCTGGGTCAGCTCATGGAAGAAACGGCGCGCGGTTTCCTTGTCCTCGAAATGCATCGGCGTCCCCAGGAATCCCGCAATGACCCCGAACACGTGTTTCTGGCGCTCCGCGCTCGTGGCGCCATCGACGGGGTCGTATGCATCCTGCTGCAGGTATACGGCATCGAGATATTCCGCTTTGAGAAACACGATAAAATCCTCGATCGTCGTACCCTCCTCGCCGACGACCTTCATCATCTGCCCGATCTCGCTGCCGCGCCGCAGGATATCGCGTCCGACGGCGACGGCGTCGGACGGCACGATGCTGTCGTATTTAGTCCAGCTGTCGAGCGGATCGATGGCGGGGTAGCGGCGCGCATCGGAACGTTCGCGGGACAGGCCGTGAAAGGCGCCTACGACCTTGAGCGTGCTTTGGGTAACCGGTTCGTCGAAATTGCCGCCCGCCGGGCTGACGGTCCCCCCGATGGTCACCGAACCGCACGATCCGTCATTCAACCGGACGATGCCGCCGCGCTCGTAGAACGAAGCGATAACGGATTCGAGGTACGCGGGAAAGGCCTCCTCGCCGGGAATTTCCTCAAGGCGTCCGGACGTTTCCCGCAGCGCCTGCGCCCAACGCGACGTCGAGTCGGCCAGAAGCAGCACGTTCAGCCCCATCTGGCGGTAGTACCCGGCAATCGTAACGGCCGTGTAGACGGATGCTTCGCGGGCGGCAACCGGCATGGAGCTCGTATTACAAATGATCACGGTCCGGTCCATGAGGCTCTTGCCGGTGCGCGGATCCTCCAGTTCCGGGAATTCGCGAAGCGTCTCCACCACTTCGCCGGCCCGTTCGCCGCACGCGGCAATGACCACCACGTCGACGTCGGCATGCCGGCTGGTAATCTGCTGCAGCACCGTTTTGCCCGCGCCGAACGGCCCGGGAATGCAATAGGTGCCCCCGCGGGCAACCGGGAAGAACGTATCGATGATGCGCACCTTCGTAATAAGGGGTTCTGTCGGCCGCAGGCGCTCCTGGTAGGCGCGAATCGGCACCTTGACCGGCCAGCGCTGCAGCATCGTGACGCTGACGCTTTCACCGGAGGGACTGTCCAGCGTCGCGATCGCGTCCTCCACGGTATACTCTCCCGCACCGGAAATGTTTTTGACCGTGCAGCCTGCGGGCAGGCCGAAGGGCACCATGATCCTGTGCTCAAAAATGCTTTCCGGGACGGTACCCAGCGTGT
>JAFGIZ010000037.1 GCA_016929365.1 Lentisphaerota bacterium | reverse complement strand
CGCGGAGGAGTTCCCGGCGGCCGAAGGCGGCGGCTTCCGGTTCTTCGGCTGTCGCGGGGGCGGAGGGCACCTGCAGCTCTTCGCGGATGGATATTTCCGGGTTGCCGTTCTGGGAGGGGGCCGGGGCGGACGGGCCGAGTCCGAGCAGGGCGAGGGCGGCGAGAAGCGGGGCGGAGGACGAGCATGAACGTATCATCACAGGCGTTTCCTTTCGTCAACGGCGCGATACTAGCACGGGCGGCCAGGGGAGACAAGGGGGTATGGGGGGTGTGAGAGGGAGGGCAGATTCTGTTTCGGCTTGTGAGCGGGACGGGCGCGGGGCTAGGATAGGAATCTGCGGCACGGGCCCATAGCTCAGTTGGTCAGAGCAGGGGACTCATAATCCTCTGGTCGCAGGTTCGAGTCCTGCTGGGCCCATGCTCGTCTCCAGTTCCCGCCGGGAGCGGGGTCTGTCCCTGAACGGCCCGGCGCGCACCGATGCCTGGGGCCGGCTCAGGCGCCGGGCTGCTTCTCGCCGGGCAGCGTGACGGGGCGCACGGTGCGGCGGACCGGCCAGCTTGCGCGCAACGGGTGATCATAGAGGCCGATCGCGTCCAGCGGAATCGGCTGGAAACCGATCGCGCGCACGGCCGCGGGATCCTTGAAGCGGATATCGGTCAGCTCGCCGTTGCCCTCCTTCACCAGCTCGACCCGGCCGGAGTCGCTGTCGCAGGCGAGGTTGTTCGTCACGGTCTGGTAGTGCCGGATCGCGGGGTGGATGTCGTCCCACGTGCCGCCGGCGCTGACGTTGGCGACGAAGACGTTGCGTTTCGGGATATTGGGTTCGTCCTCGAGGATACCGGGCAGCGTGGGATAGCGGCTGCGCCAGAGTTCGTTGGTATAGGGCACGGCGCGCAGCAGGGTTCTCAGCGTACCTTTCGGATCGTCGGTGGCCTGTTTTTGCCAGCCCATGCCGCGGTTATCGACGTGGACGGCCTTCCAGCAGGAGACAAAGACGTTGTTGCTGACGAGGTTGTCGTCGCCGCCGCCGATGAAGACAGCTCGCGCGCAGCGTTCGAAGACGTTGCCGACGATGGTGTGGCCGCTATGCTGGTCGTCGAGATAGATCGTCATGCCGGAGTGCTGGCCGGGGCCGACGATGCAGTGCCAGTAGTTGTAGCGCAGGACGTTGCCGCGTTGCGTCCAGTCGCGCCCGACATAATAGGCGCCGGCGTCGCCGCTTTCGTAGACCACGTTGTGGATCTCGTTGCCTTCGACGACGTGATCGTTGCCGCCGGCAGAGAGGGCCATGTGCGGTCCGTCGTGCACGAGGTTGCGCAGAATCCGGTTGCCGCAACCGTGGACGCGGATGCCGGCTTTATAGGTCCGGGCGCGGCGCGAGTAGCGGTAGACGTGGTTGTTCTCGGCGACGTTCTCCCCGGGTGTCAGCGTGCGGCGGTCGCCGCCCGACAGCGAGATACCGCCCTCGCCGCAGTCGTAGACATCGCATCCGAAGACCTGGCAGCGGCGGGCGTTGCTGAAGCGCGCGGCGCCGAGGCCGGCGTTGCGGATGACGCAGCCCTGGAGGCGGCAGTCGGACGCCTCCTGCACGGCGATGGCGTGGCCGCGGCACATGTCGAAGGTGAAGCCGCGGAAGGTGACGTGCGCCAGGTTGCGGCCGCGGATGAAGCCCTCGGCCTGCGACAGTTCCGCGCGGCCGGCTTCGGCGGGCGGGCGGAAGAAGTAGAGCTTGCCGGACGCGCGATCGATGTAGTACTCGCCGGGCTGGTCGAGCTCGGCCAGCAGGTTCAGCCCGTACCAACGCACGCGGGATGGGGTTATGCCGTAGCGCGGCGTGATTTTTTCGGAACGGACGAGGACGTTGTCGTTGGTGCGCACGGCCTCGATCGGCTCGTAGAGCTCGGCCCAGTCGTGGTGCCAGTAGGCGAAGACCCAGGGGTCGGCTTCATCCTGCCAGCGCCGGACGCGATCGGTATCGACCTGGACTTCGACGGGGCTGAGGCGTTTACGGGCGCCGCGGAAGCCGTCGTTCGGCCAGCGGGCAAGGGTCATGGGCCGGCCGTCGAAGAACAGCTCGGCTTCGGCGGGCGGACCGCCCATCGAGAACCCGCGCGGGCTGAGCGTGCCGTAGTCGTGGATGCCGGCCGCCTTGAGGTCGGCCACGCGCACGTGGGGGCGGGCCGCCTCGGGCAGGCGCGCCAGGATGGCCTTGTCGGTTACCGGCTGCCAGTCCGTAACCGCATCGGCGCCGGTGAACCGCACGGCACCGCCCGGTTCGGCGCGGTAGACGATCGGCGCGGTTTCGCGGCCGCTGTCCGCGGCCGTGAAGTCCACCGGGATCCGCACGCGATAGACGCCGGGCGCGAAGGTCACGGTCACGGCCTCCGCCACGGAACCGGCGGCCGGGGCTTTCAGGGCGCGCACGCGGTCGCGCGCACCCTGCAGCGACGCCAGCGGCGTTTCCCGGGTGCCGGCCGCCTCGTCGCGGCCTCCGGGAGCGACATAGAGTTCGACGGCGACGGCGGTGTAGCCGGCCAGGGCGGCGGGCAAGAGCAGGATGAGCGTGCGCATGACAGGCTGTTACTCCCCGGGTGACGCGTTCATGCGGCCGAACTTATTGAGCGCGCAGCCAATAGGCAATAGTACCATATGCCCGGCAGGTAGCGTGTGGTTCCTCCGTTTTTCTGTCTTCTATGTAGCATCCTCCTTTCTGTCCTTCAATATCTCGTCCAGTCTGTTGCCGAGACTGCGGTCGAAGGACGGGTTGCGCTGGGCGAACGCCTCGATCGGCCGTTGGTATGCTGCCACGAGCCGGACGCTCATGTTCACGGCGAAGGAGATCTCGCATGGCTGCGGCCCTTTCCTGTGACAAAGCACCGCCTGCATGAAGGCCACGGTGTAGCGGTGTATGGGTTCGGCCCCCGCTGAGGGCCTGGCCTCCTCTCCTCCTTACTCCTCTGTGCTATGAAGACCATCTCCTGGACCCCATGGAACCCGTCACCCACAGAATTCGCGAAAGAGACGCTAATGGGCTTCACGTAAAAACCGGGAAAATTTCAAAGGCGCCCAGGACTATCTCCAGTTTTCGAGGGCGCAACAGGCAGAACGTCTGCAAACAAGGGCTAAGGCGTTGGAACGAAGTGGAATGGCATGGTTCTTCGAGAACGAACTGGAGATGCCTCGCCTTCGCTCGGCATGACAGAAAACCTTAGGAAAGTGTCATCCCGAGCGTAGTCGAGGGATCTCCTATCAGCTGAGCGCGCAAGAAATG
>JAFGIZ010000036.1 GCA_016929365.1 Lentisphaerota bacterium | reverse complement strand
GCCGATCGCCCCGCCCCGCAGCACCAGGAAACGCGGCTGCCGCCGTTCCGTCATCCCCGCTCGCGCTCGCGTATGGCGATGAGGTTTTTCATCACGTGGTTGAGCCGGCCGGACCATTCGGCCGTGCCGAACGCGTCGTGCAGATCGCGGTACAGCCCGTACAGCTCCCGGTACACGGCGTTGCGCCCGGGATCGGGCGTGTAGACCGTCTCGCGAACGCCGCAGACCGCCTCCTGCGCCTCGGCTACCGTCGCGAAACCGCCCGCCCGCCTGCCCGCCGCGACGGCCCCGTAAATCGCCGCGCCCAGCGCACAGGCCTGATCGCTGCGGGCGATCTTCATCGGACGGTTCGTCACGTCGGCGTAGATCTGCATCAGGAGCGGATTTTTCACCGCCAGGCCGCCGCAGGTTACGATCTCGTTGACCGCGACCCCGTATTCCTCGACGCGCTTCATAATCGTCAACGCCCCGAACGCCGTCGCCTCGATCAGGGCGCGGTACATTTCGTGCGCCGCGGTGTGCAGGGTCTGGCCCACCAGCAGTCCGCTCAGCCGTACGTCCGTGAGGATCGTCCGGTTGCCGTGGTTCCAATCCAGCGCCAGCAGCCCGGTCTCGCCGGCCCGCAAACGCGACGCCGCCTCCGCCAGGCCCTTGAACTTCTCGTCCTGGGTCCTGCCGTAGGACTCGGGAACGAGATGATCGACAAACCACAGGAAAATATCCCCCACCGCCGACTGGCCGGCCTCGATACCGTACGCGTCCGGCAACACCGACCCCTTGACAATGCCGCATACGCCCGGAATATCCGGCAGCTCGGCCGTCGCCGGCTGCACCATCAGGTCGCAGCTGCTCGTACCCAGGATCTTGACCAGCGTGCCTTCCCGGATACCCGACCCTACCGCGCCGAGGTGCGCGTCCAGGGCGCCGACGGCAATCGCCGTGCCGGGCTTTAGACCCAGCTTTTCCGCCCAGGCCTCGCACAGCCTTCCGGCCCGATGATTGGACGGAACCGCCTTCGTGTAGAGCCGGTCCCGCAACGCGGCCAGGGCGGGATCGACCGCGTCCAGAAACGCCGCGTCGGGCAGCCCGCCCCAGGCATCGGCGTACATCGCCTTGTGCCCGGCCGTGCATACGCTGCGCGCCAGCTTCGCGGGATCGGTATCGCCCGCCAGCAGCGCCGGCATGTAATCGCAATGCTCCACGAAACTGTGCGCCGCGGCAAAAACGTCCGGCGCCGCGTTCTTGCAGTGCAGGATCTTGCTCCAAAACCACTCCGAGGAATAGGTGCCGCCGCACTTGGCCAGGTACTGCGGCCGCATCCGCTCGGCCAGCGCCGTGATGTGCGCGGCTTCCGAATGGCCGGTGTGGTCCTTCCAGAGCCATGCCATCGCGTCGAGGTTGTCTTCGAATTCGGGTTTCAAGCCCAGCGGCGTGCCCCCGGCGTCCACGGGGAGCGGCGTGCTGCCGGTCGCATCGATGCCGATCCCCACGAGGCGGGCGGGGTCGAAATCCGCGTCGGCGTCGCGGGCCTGCGCGACGGCGTCGGCCACCATCGCCGTGGTCCCCTCCAGGTAATCCCGCGGGTGCTGCCGCGCCAGGTTGGGATCCTTTGCGTCGAGCAGAATGCCCATCTCCCCGCCCGGATAGGCGTACACCGCGCCGGCGACCTCCCGCCCGTCGGTCACATCCACGATCACGGCCCGGCACGAATTCGTGCCGTAATCCAGTCCCAATGCGTAATGTTTCATGCGAACCTCCTCAGCCGAAACCCAGGCCCCGCACGGCATTTGTCAAGCGCGCCGAAGCGCCTTCCAGGTTCACCCGGGTAAAGCGGAACTCGCGGCGGACCGGGTAGTTCTTCCGCTGCGCGTCAAAGCCCGCGGGATCGGCGCGCAGCCGCCCGTCGTCCGCCTCGATCGCGTACACCCGGCGTACCAGATCCCAAAGGACCGCCTGGTCCGGACGTCCGGCCGCAGCGAGCGTCACCTCGGGAACGGGCGGCGGCGGCAAATGCGCCTCGTAGGACCACGCGGGCGCCACGCCCAGGAACCGGCACGCCTCCCGGTACACCATCCACGTGCCCGCCACCTTGCCCTCCAGCGAATAGCCCGCAATGTGGGGCGTGCCGAGCGCGGCGCGTTGCAGCAGGTTGCCCCGGATGGCGGGCTCCCCCTCCCACGTGTCGATCACCGCATGGGCGACGGCGCCGCGCTCCAGGGCCGCCCGCAGCGCGTCCGTATCGACCACCGCGCCGCGGGCGCTGTTGAGGAATACCGCGCCCGGCTTGAGGCTTTCGAAAAACGCCGTGTCGGCCAGGTGAAACGTCCGGTCGCCCCCCTCCCGGGTCAGCGGCACGTGCAGTGTCACGATGTCCGACCGTTCCAGGACCGCTTCGAGCGGTACGAAAGCCTCCGCAACCGCGACGGGGCCCGCCCCCGCCCCGCCGGACCGGGGCCGTGCGCCTTCGGCGCGCGCGCGCGGCGGGTCGTTCGGCAGCACCGTCATCCCCAGCGCCCTGCCCTTGGCCGCCACCCGGCTGCCCACGTTCCCCACGCCGACCACGCCGAGGGTCTTGCCGGCCAGCGTGAACCCGTGCCGCTCGGCCAGGCAGAGCAGCGCGGCGGCGATGTATTCCGACACGCTGTTTGCGTTGCAGCCGGGCGAATAGCACCAGCGGATGCCCCGCTTCTCCAGCCAGGCGGTATCCATGTGCTCGTACCCGATCGTGGCCGTGCCGACAAAACGCACCCGGCTGTTCTCCAGCAGCGCGCGGTCGACCCGCGTCGTGGAACGCACGGCCAGCAGATCGGCGTCGCGCACGTCATCCGCGCCGATCGCGCGCCCTTCCTTGAGCGTCACCTCGCCCAGTGTCTCGAAGGCCTCGCGCGCGAGGGGCATGTTGGCGCTGCACACGATCTTCATACGGTCCCCAGTATGGGCTCTCGACCCCGCCATGTCGAGCCGCCCCCTTTTCGGATGCGGCCGACACGGCGGCCGGCCCTCCGCGTCCGCCTGCAAGCCCTTCCGCGTCACGCCCGGAGGGCCGGGCTCCGTCCCGGCCGCCGTTGCACCCGTGCCATGACCGCCCCTCTGTCTACCCCCGCCGCAGCGCCGCGGCGTACACCCCGTCGCAGCGCGATTCGGGCGGGAACAGCGCCTTCGAATTGACAAGGCGGAAATCTCTCCGCTCCCGCAGCCAGCCTGCAATCTGCGCTTCGCCTTCCTCCGGCTCCAGGCTGCACGTGCTGTAAACCAGGATGCCGCCCGGCTTGAGAAACGGTACGGCGTTGTCCAGCATGGCGCGCTGCAGCGCCGCCAGGCGCCCAATCCGTCCGCGCGACACCCGCCAGCGCGCATCCGGCCGCCGCCGCAGGACCCCCGTGTTGGTGCAGGGCACATCGAGCAGAATGCGGTCAAACGGCGTGTCCCCGCACGCGGCCGACAGGTCCGCGCCCCGCGTGGCATCGCCCTGCACCGGCTCCACGAATCCCGCCAGCCGCAGGCGCTCGAGATTCTCGATCAGCCGCTCCAGCCGGTCTGCGTGCCGGTCCAGGGCGACGACGCGCCCCCGGCCCCGCAGGCGTTCGGCGATCAGGACCGTTTTGCCGCCCGGCGCGGCACAGGCGTCGAGCACGCGCTCGCCGGGGCGGGGATCGAGCAGCTCCACGGCGACGCCCGTCGACGGATCCTGCACGGTAAACCATCCGTCCAGGTAGCCCGGCAGGCCGGCCGGCGCAAGCCCGCGGGCGGATAGCGACGGTTTCACCGTGAGCCAGGCGCCGCCGCCTACCGGGTGCGGCGCCGCCGCGACGCCCTCCGCCGCCAGCGCGGCCCGGAACGCGTCCGCGTCGGTCTGCAGGCTGTTGACCCGCAGCGCGACGTCCGGCCGGGTGTTGTTCCACTCGCACAGGCGCAGCATCCCGCTTTCCCCGTAACGCCGCGTCCAGCGCTGGACGAGCCAATCGGGGTGCGACAGGCGGATGCCCGCGGGCTGGCGCGCCAGCCCGGCCTCGATATCGTCCGCTTCCCGCAACGCGCGCCGCAGGACGGCATTCACGAACCCGGCGGCCTTGGCGCGCCGGTCCGTCCCCCGCGCGGCCGCCGGGCGCGGCATGCGCTTGACGGCCTCGACCGTTTCGCTGACCGCCGCATAGCCGGCCACGCGGTCCATCATCAGCACCTGGTACAGGCCCACCAGCACGTACGGCAAGACCTCCGGGCCGGGCGGCCGGCGGACATAGCGCCCGAGCACCCACTCCAGGGTCCGCCGCCGGCGCGCAACCCCGTAAACGACCTCCATGATAAACGCGCGGTCCCGCTCGACCGTCTCGAGCTGGCGGTCCGGGAAATCGCCCGTGTCCAGCCAGCGGCCCACGATCGCGGCGGCCACCCCGCGCGCGTTGGAGGCACCGTCCGTCATGCCGCCTCCGCGCCGCCGCGCGGCCGCCAGCGCAACTGGCCGCACGCCGCATGGCGGGCGCAACCGCGCGAACGCCGCACCGTCGCGTGGACGCCTCCCGCCTTGAGCGCGGCCGCAAACCGTCCGGGCGTGCCCCGCGCGGGGGGGCGCCCGTCGAATTCCGCCACCGGGCTGAGCGGGATCAGGTTGACCCGGCACGGCAGCGGCCGCAGCCGCAACGCCAGTTGCGACGCATGCGCCGGGGTGTCGTTCAGATCGCGAATCAGCGTGTACTCGAACGTCACGATGCGGCCCGTGCGGCGCGCGTACGCCTCGCACGCCGGGATCAACGCGTCCAGCGGATAACGCCGGTTGACCGGCATCAGCCGCGAGCGCAGGGCGTCGTCCGGCGCATGCAGCGAAACCGACAATTCCACCTGCAGCCCCTCCTCCGCCAGGCGCGCGATGCCCGGTACGACGCCGCACGTACTCAGCGTAATGTGCCGCGCCCCGATCCCCAGGCCGTCCCGGGCGTTCATGATCCGCACGGCCTTGAGCACCGCGTCATAATTGTCCAACGGCTCGCCGACGCCCATGAACACCACGTGCGTGACGCGTTCCCCGCCCGCCCGCCGGGCGGCGAGCACCTGGGCCGTCATCTCGCCGGCCTCCAGGTTCCGCCGGAATCCGGCCTGTCCGCTGGCGCAGAAGGCGCAGCGAAACGCGCAGCCGGCCTGCGAAGACACGCAGACCGTTCGCCGCCGGCCAGCCGGAATCCAGACTGCTTCGACCCGCTCGCCGTCCCGCAGCCCGATCAGCAATTTGCGGGTTGTGCCCTGTGCGTCCCGCGCCGCCTCGACGCGTTCGGCGACGGCGACGTCCAGCGTAAACCGCGCCGCCAGGTCCGCGCGGAACGCCGCCGGAAGATCGGTCATGGCGTCCCACCGCGCAACGCCTTCCCGGTAGAGCCAGCGGCAGATCTGGCCGGCACGGTAAGCCGGCTGCCCGGCGGCGGTGCACACCGCCCGCCACTCGGCCGGGGCAAGGTCATAGGCCGGGATCGGGGAAGAGGCGGACGCCTGCATGCGGCGTGCTATTCCGCGGCGTCCGGCAGGGCGCCGCCGGACAGGACCGCCGCCCGCGGATCGTCCAGGAAAGCGCCCCGGTAAAACTGCAGCTCGGCCCACTGCATGAAAAGCACGACCCCGAAAATCAGCGCGGCCACAACGGCCACGGCGGCGAACACGGCCCCGGACACGCCGCCGCCGCGCGGCGCGGCGGCACCCGGACCCAGGGTCAGCGGCGCTGCCTGACCCGGCGGCGGCGCTTCCGCCGCCTGCTTCAAGACGGTCGGCGCCGTGGCCGATTCCGCTTCCGAACCGCCGGACTCCGGCTGCGCTTCGCCGTCCCCGGGTTTCGGGGCCTTCACGGTCAGCATTTTTTTCTTAACCGTTATCGGGGCCATGGGGCAACGATAGGACAGTCACACCGGCATCGCAAGCGAAATATTGGAGAAAGCCCGGGTCGGCCAGCAGGCGCAGCGGCCGCGCATCGGGGACGAACAGGACGTGCGCGTCCGGCCGGCTGCGCATGAGCGCGCGTCCGCCGCGGGGGCCCATGACAAACAGCGCGGTGGACAGGGCATCGGCTTCCGCCGCTGTCGGGGCCAGCACGGTAACGGACGCCATGCCGCGCACGGGCCGGCCGGTGCGGGGATCGAGGATATGCGCGTACCGCTCGCCGTCAAGCGTCACGAACCGCTCATAATGGCCGGACGTCGCCACCGCCATGCCGTCGGGCAGGGTCAGCGTGCCCAGCAGGCGCTCGGTGCGGAACGGATCGCGCACGCCGATCCGCCAGGGCCGGCCGGGCGCGGGCCGGCCCGCGCAGCGGATGTTCCCGCCGAGGTCGACCAGGAACGCCGCGGCGCCCTCGCCGCGCAGCGCGTCATACGCGCGATCCACGGCGTACCCCTTGGCAATGCCTCCCAGGTCCACACCCGCGCCGCGCGCGGTGAGCATGGCCATGCCGTTAGTCACTACCAGCCCGCGGTAGCCGACTGCCGCGCGCGCTTCGGCCAGCGCTTCGGCCGGGGGCGCCGCCGTCGGCGCCGGGCCGCCGCGAAACCCCCAGACGCGCAGCAGCGGCGCCACCGTCGGATCGAACGCGCCGCCGGAATACACCGCGTAACGCCGGGCCAACGCCAGTACGTCGGCGGCCGCCGGCGAAACGGGTACCGGACAGCCGGGCGCGGCCCGGTTCAAGCGCGCGATAGCGCTGTTTTCGTCATACACGCTCAGCTCGGCCTCCAGCGCGCCCAGCCGCCGCGAAACCGTCTCCATATGCCGCGCCAGGGCGCGGCGGCCGGCCCCGGGCACGGCCACGCTGAAAAACGTCCCCATCGCCAGCCCTTCGCGGCGCGCGATCTCGCCGCGCGGCGCACACCCGCAAAGCGCGACCGGGAACAGGACCAGGAAGGCGATCGTGTGCTTCATCGGCGCGCCCCGTATGCCTCGACGAACGCTTCGCACGATGCGATGCCCTCGGGCAATCCGAAACGGGCCGCCATGCGCTCGAAGACAGCCCGCGCCTGTTCGATCCGCCCGCTCTCGTACAGATCGTAGACCTGCCGGGCGAGAGCCCGCACGATCATGCGCTCGCAGGGCACGGCCGCGGCCCCCCCGGCCCGGCGGCGCCCGGCCTCCGCCCAGTACACGGCCTGGGCATCCGCCCGCGTCCAGTCGAGCGGCCCGTACCGGGCTTCGATCGCGCGCATGCGGTCCGGGTCGAGCCGGTAGTCCTCCCGCAGACGGCGCAGGCGCCCGGGATCCGCCTCTAGCACGGCATAGTCCGGACGCCCCTCGCCCAGCACGGCCGTCATCTCGCGCCGCCACTGCGCCTGGTAATAGGGATGGGCGCGGTCCGTCTTCCCGCCGATCTTATGATAGAACAGCCACGCGAGTTCCGCGTACAAACGCGGGTCGCCCGGATTGTACCGCAGCCCGTCGTCGCGCAGCAGGGCGACACCCTGGAGCACCCAGCGCCAGCGGTCCTGCGGCGCCGCCATCATGATGCTGACGTTGTACGCAAGGTTCCAGGCATGAAACGCCCAGACTTCCGTCGCGTGCGGCTCGAGCTTCGTAATCCACTCCGCGAGCTGCACCAGCTCCAGGGTGCGGCCTTCGTCCTGGAGGTAGGATGCGCGCAGCCAGAGCATGTCGGCGATCAACCCGCGGAAACCGCCCAGCACAATCGTGTTGAATGCCAGCAGCGGCGGCGCGTCCCGCAACGGCTCGACGGTCCGCGGGCCCATGGCCGCCTGGCGCTCCAGGAGGCCGTCCTGCAGACCGCCGGCCAGCCGCAGCGCACCCAGCGCCCCCAGGATCAGCAAAAGGCCCGTTAGCTTCTTCATGGTCCCGTCCCCCTTACCCCGCCAGTTCCCTCCGGCTCAAGACCGCGCTTCCGAGCGCGGCACATCCCGCGGGATACACCAGGAGCAGCCAGAACGCCGCGCGGCCGCCCTCCCGCCACGAAACCAGCAGCCCCTCCGCCAGCCGGGCAAGCGGATGAAAACTCAGGGCCGGACCCGCCAGCCCGCGCGCGCCGCGCAGAAGGGACTCGCCGGCGCGATCGATCCAGGCCGCCCCCCCTTCCGCCCCGGCCGGCGCTTCCGCGGCCGGCTCCCCCCCGCGGCCGGGCGCCGGGGCAAACGAGACGTACCGCGCCGTGACGGCCATCACCAGCAGCGACGCCGCGACGAACGCCGCGACGGGAAACGAAAACAGGGTGCCGCAGGTTACGCCCACGGCGGCCAGCAG
>JAFGIZ010000035.1 GCA_016929365.1 Lentisphaerota bacterium | reverse complement strand
GCCGCACCGTCCGGTTTAACGAGCCGGTCAGGACGCATGCGCTGCGGATCGTGATCGACGCGACCGCCGATCTCGATCACGACGTGCTGTGGATGGCCGGGTTTCATGTCGACGGCGAGGCCGCCGACGCACGGCCGCTCTACGATGCCGCCGATCTTTCGCTGGCATGCGACGCGCCGACCAATGTGTGCGACATCTCCGCAGGCGCGACCGTGCGGGGCCGGGTCAAGAACTCCGTCGGCGCCGTCGCGGATTTCCGGCTGGTCGTCGACTGGGCCACCCTGGAGGGGCGGCCGGTGAAAACCGGCGACGTGCGCCGGGTCGCGGTGCGGGCCGGAGAGGCTCTCGACTACGAGGCATCGTTCGATCCCGGCGTCCAGGGGCCGTACCGGGCAACGGTGTCGCTCTACGACGACGCGCGCGGTGCGCTGCTCGCCCGCCGCCGGATCCTGGTGGGGATTCGCGATCCGAAACTCTTCGAGCGGGGCGAGGTTGAGCCGTTCGACGCACCCGGACGGCTTCCGATGCACTGGCGGGAACGGATCGAGAAACACGGGACGATCTGGGCCTCGGAGGTGTTTCACTCCGTGGCCAAGATCGGCCGGATCGCCGGGCCGCAGTTTTTCCGGCGGTTCAAGGACGGCGGCGGCGAGCTGGTGAGCGCGTACGCCCGTTACCAGTGTTTCGAACCCCTGCCGGGCGTGTACAACCTCGATTTCTTCGACCGGATCGTGCGGCAGGCGCGGGAGCACGACCTCGGGTTGTCCCTCGGACTCTGGTGGTGGGACTTCGACGGCCCCTCCCAGTACTGGCTGCAGGACCAGCGCATGCTTGGCAGGGACGGGACCGTGGGGCCCGGGGCCGAACAGATGTACAGCCTGTTCGCGCCGCGTTACACGCGGCACGCGTGCCGCGCCGTAGACATTCTTCTGAAACGCTACGGCAATACGCCCGAGGTGTGGGCCTGGCATATGCACCCCTATGGATGGGTCGACCACGATGCCCATACGATTTACGACTACCACCCCGCGGCGCTCGAGGCGTGGGCCGACTGGCTGGAAGCACGCTACGGAACGATCGAGGCCCTGAACGAAGCGTATGGGATGGACGTGTCCGCCTGGGATGCAGTCGGCGTTCCCGAACCGCTCTGGGCCGAAGCCGAGGCGGACAATCGCTGGAAGGACGTGGTCCGGGTCCTCGATACCCGGCCGATCTGGGTCGACTGGCTGGATTTCTTCCATTCGCGCCCCCTCACGTGGCGGATCGATATGATGGAAAAAGCCCGTTCGGTCGGCGAGCGCCGCATACTCTCGGGCGTCAATGCGTCCGGCGGGGTCGGCAAGGCGGACGAAATCCTCGCGGCCATCGAACGCCATGACGGGTTCTTCGGCGATCAGGGACTGGAGGGCATCAATGCATTCGTGCGGCGGTTAATCGCCGACCGGCGGTACGGACTGCCCCTGCGCCTGGAGGATCATTCGCCCCTGACAATCGGCCGTCCCAAGTTCGATACGCGCGACGACATCGTGGCACGGGTAAACCTCGATATGTTTCACGCCGCAGCGCTGGGGGTCAAACACTTCAGCTACGTCTTCCCGGTGCTGGATGACAGCGCGGCGTTCGAGCTGCTGGTCCGCAACGACCGGACGCGCACACTGATCAAGGAGGCCTCCCGGACGGAATTCGTGACCCGCCCGGTCGGGCTCCTGCACTCCTATCTGACCGACCGGCTGGAGGGGCGGTACGTGTTCGACGGTATCTCGCTTTACCGCTGGTGGTCGATGTACGGGACAATGGCCGCGATGACCCAACCGGGCCAGTACGCCGAAGTGTTTTCGGACGGGAGCGATCTCGGGCCGCTGAAGGAGATGAAGGTGGTCTTCGACGACGCCTCCCGCGTGCTGCCGGCGGCGGCCGTGGACGCGCTGGTCGCGTATGTCGCGCAGGGCGGCAAGCTCGTCCTGCTGGCCGGCAGCGGGGAGCGCATCTACCGGGGGGACGACAACTGGCCGCTGCTGCGCCGGCTCGGGTACGAGGAGACGCAGGCATTAACCGAGCGCAACCGGAGCGCGGCCAACCTCGTGTTCATGAAGGGCAACCCGGTCCTGCGCCGGATGGCGTCGCTGCCGGTTCACTTCTGGAGCGCCTTGTCCGTGCCGGAGGGCGGGGAAGTCGTGGGCCGCATCGGCGGCCAGGCCGGGGCAGTCGTCTGGCCGCATGGCAAGGGCCGGGTGCTGCTGCTGGCCGGCCTGCCGGGATCGATTCCCGAACAGGACGTGCAATGGATGTTCGTGCGTTGGCGGGAGAGCAACAAGACGGAATACACGCAGGTGTGGGATGTCTGGTGGAATGCGGAGCGCGAACTCGGCGCGATCTACGCGGACCTGCTGCCCGATATGGCGGAATGGGCAGGGGTCGAACCCCTCTTCGAGCTGCCCGGCGATTTCCGGGCGGTCCTGCGTCGCACCGAGGACACCCGCTTCGTTTATCTTTTGAACACCGGGCCGGAGCAAACGCCGGTGCTGCGGATCGACCTGCCGGACGGCGCCTACCACGCGGAGGCGGACACGCTGACCGAGGCGACAGAGCTGGGTCGCGTGACAGCAGACGTTCTGCGCGCGCCCGGCCTGGCGCTGCCGAGCCTCCCGCGCGACCGGTTCATGGCCGTCCGGTTGCGAGCCGCGGAGTAGAAAGGGGTGCTGGTCGCCGGGCGGCGTGTGTCTGCGACAATGCGCTTGCGATAACGTTCATGGCAAACAGTGCAACCGAGACATAGGAAACCATACAGGAGGTCACGCGTGTCATGAAGCCGAACATCATCTATATCCTGTGCGATGACCTGGGTTACGGGGACATGCGGGGCAACGATCCAGCTTGCAAAATTCCGACGCCGAATCTCGACGCCCTCGCGGCGCGCGGCATGCGGTTTACCAACGCGCACGCCGGTTCGAGCCTCTGCACGCCGAGCCGGTACAACATTCTGACCGGCCGCTATGCGTGGCGGTCGCGCCTCAAGCGGGGCATTGTGTGGGAGTGGGACGGGGCGTTGATCGAACCCGGCCGGCTGACCGTGGCCGGGCTGTTGCGCGAACAGGGATACCATACGGCCTGCATCGGCAAGTGGCACCTGGGGTGGGATTGGCAAACCACGGACGGCCGCCATCCCAATGAAACCCTGCCGTTCGGAGACGCCGTACGGGATCAGCGCGCCGCCTTCGCGGAGGACCGGATCGACCTGGCGGGCCGGATCGGAGGCGGGCCCGTCGATCGCGGATTCGACTCCTATTTCGGCGTCGATGTTCCGAACTTTCCACCCTACACCTGGTTCGAGAACGATCGGTTGGCGGAGATTCCAACGGTCGATAAACCCGATTCCATGTATGGTCATGCGGGCCTTATGCTGCCGGACTGGTCGCTGGAGGCGATGATTCCCGAATTCGCGCGGCGCGCAACGGCCCTGATCGAGGAGCGCGCGGCCCGGACCGACGGGCAGCCCTTCTTTCTCTATTTTCCGCTGACTTCGCCGCATTCGCCGGTCGTTCCGAACAAGGCATTCCGGGGAACAAGCGGTATCGGGAACTACGGCGATTTTGTGTGCGAGATCGACGACCTGGTGGGCCAGGTCATGGCGGCGCTGGACCGCGGGGGCATCGCGGATAACACGCTGGTCATCTTCACGAGTGACAACGGTCCGGAAAAGCGGACGCCCGATGACGAAGGAGTCTTCGAGCGGGCGGAGCGCACGGGACACTACAGCATGGGGAGCTGGCGCGGCATGAAGCGGGATGTGTGGGAGGGCGGCCACCGCGAGCCCTTCATCGCGTCCTGGCCGGCGGTGATCCCGGCGGGGACCGTCTGCGACCAGCTCGTGGGGCTGGGCGATTTCATGGCCACCTGCGCGGAGATCACCGGCGCGGAACGTCCGGAAGGCGCGGGCGAGGACAGCGTCTCCATGCTGCCGTTGCTGAAGGGACGGACCGATCGGCCCACGCGCGAAGCGTTGGTCCATCACAGCTGTTCCGGCGCGTTTGCCCTCCGCGCGGACGATTGGGTCCTGATCGACGCCCCGAGCGGCGGGGAGAACGAGGAACCGGACTGGTTCGCGCGGGAGCGGGGATACGCGCCCCACGATCAGCCCGGGGAGCTGTTTGATCTGCGGGAGGATCCCCAGGAACGGCGAAACCTGTATGCCGACCGCCCCGGGGTAGTGGCCGAACTGAAAGCCCGGCTCGAGGCGATCAAGAAGGCGTAACAGCGCATCGCGAGCGAATGTCCGGCCGGCGATCGCGTCCGGGTATTTCCACCCCAACCGCCTCCCGTCACGGGAGCGTCACGACCCAGCGCGGCTCCATGTTCTGCGCCGACCACGCATCAAAATAATCGCGTAACGACTCCAGCTTCGCAGGCTGTGACTTCGCAAGGTTGTTGCGTTCGCCGAGATCCGCGTCGAGGTCGAACAGCCCCCAGGGGCGGTTTCGGTCCGAAAGCGCCTTCCAATCGTTCAGACGCACGCCGCGGCAGGCGGGCACACGTACATGGTGCGGGCTGATGCACAGCGGCACGTCTTTCCGCGGATCGGTCCCGGCGCGCAGATGCGGAAGCAGATTGAGCCCGTCCAGCACCTTGCCCTCGGGCGGCGGCGCACCGGCCAGGGCCAGGAACGTCGGATAGAAGTCCAGCGCGCTGACCGTATGCGGAACCGCCGTGCCCACGGGCATGGACGCCGCGTCCGCCGCCGCGGGCCGCATAAACATCGGCACGCGAATCCCGCCCTCGAAGACCGTATTCTTGCCGCCCCGCAGGGGCCGGTTCGAGGCGCCGTACCGCAACATGCCTCCGTTGTCGCTGAGAAACACGATCCACGTCGCATCGAGCCGGCCCGTTCGCCCGAGCGCCTTCCGGACCTCGCCCACCCCGCGGTCCATCGCCAGGACCATGGCCGCGTAGATCCGGCGGTCCTCGTCCTCGATGCCGGCCAGCGCCTCGAGATCCTCCGGCTTGGCCTCCATCGGCACGTGCGGCGCGTTGTAGGCCAGGTACAGGAAGAACGGCTGGTCCTCCTGCGTCGTTTCGATAAACTGCACCGCCTCGCGCGTCAGGATGTCGGTCAGGTAGCCGGTCTCCTCGACCGGCGTCCCGTTCCGCTCCAGCGGCGTGACGTACGCATATGCCGGGTTCTCCTCGTCGATTTTTTTCCGAAACTCCGCGTACTCCGCCGGCCAGTAGCGGTGCCCGCCGTGCAGGAACCCGTAAAAGAAATCGAATCCGCGGCGCTGGGGATGGAACCTCGGATGCGACCCGAGATGCCACTTGCCGATTGCCCCCGTGCGGTATCCCGCCGCCTGCAGCGGGGCCGCCATGAGCGGCTCGGACAGCGGCACGCCCACCGACGGATCGTCCGGGGCATACGGCGGATTCTGCTGCGCGCCGATGCGTTCCGGGTAGCGCCCGGTCAGCATGCCCGCCCGGCTCGGCCCGCAGACCGCGCCGGCCACGTGGCCGTTGCTGAAAATCACGCCTTCGGCCGCGAGCCGGTCGAGTGCCGGTGTCGGAATGTCGCGGCACCCGTTGAAACCGACATCGCCGTATCCCAGGTCGTCGGCCACCACCAGCAGGATATTGGGCCGCTCTGCCGCCCGCGCCTGCCCGCCCGGCACACACCCCGCCGTCATCTCCAGTACCGCCAGGCCCGCCGCCCAGGACATGTCCCCCCGTTTCCACATCTTGATCTTGAATCCGTGCATCACAACGCCTCCTCGCCTTGAATCACTACTGTCCCAACGTTCTGGAGAAGGGGAGATTCGGGTGTACGAGCCGATCTCTTCTCCCTGATTTCAAGTCGCCTCTCGATAACGGAAAGACGCGAGCCGCCCCCCCGGCTGCGCAGGGTCCGCGGGGGGAGTATGGACAGGGCCGTCATCGTTGTGCAAGCAGGCGCACGGCGAATTCGTGCGCAACCGGGTTGCCGGTCCGGCCGGCGAGCCGGACCTGGCAGACGCGCACCGCCCCGCGCCCCAGCCGGCGCTCCACGGCGGCGCCCGCGGGACCCCAGGGCTGCCGCCACGCGCCCTGCCCCGTCCCCAGGATCGTCTCCCAGCCGCCGCCCTTCAGCACGGTGTGCAGCAGCGGCGTCGGACAATCCTCGGCCGGATCGTACCAGAACCGGAAATCGTGCGGCTCGAATCCCTCGACCAGCGGATGCCCCGTCCCGCGTGTGACAAAATGGCGAGGGTTCATGCCGCACGCGGCGATTTCGATCTCCGTCCCGCACAGCGTATGCACGCCTTCGGGCAGCTCGACGAACAACGCCACGGCCCCCTCCTGCACTCGCCCGCGAACGGCGGGCTCCGCCTCGCGCCAGGCTGCAAGGTCGTCGATGACAACGGCGTCCGCCCGCTGCCCCGGTCCCTCCGCCGGCGCGTATCCCAGTTCGCGCACCAGCGCGGCGGCGGGGCCGCCGGGTTTTCCGAAGACCGCGACGTTCAGCGCCGGCCGTGACGCCGGCGGAAAGAGCTCCAGATCCAGTGAACCGTCATGCAGAACGCCGCCCTCGCCGTCGAGCAAGGCCAGCCGGACGCGCAACCCGGCCCGGGACGTCACGGCGGGGGTCACGAACTCCAGCCGGCCCGCACAGCAGCTCGAACACCGGGGCACCCGGGCCTCCGTGACCCCGGATGCCATCGTGCGGCCCTCCAGCTCAACCCGGTAAGCCAGGCGGGTACGGGCCGGCTCGTCGTCGCGGTCGTTGCAGATCCAGGCTTCGATCGAGGCCGTTTCGCCGCCGTACAGCCGCATGCGGTCGGCCCGCAAATTCACCATGAGCGGCGTCAGGGCGTCCCGGCAGGCGAAGTAGGCCGGCTTGGGCCGCCGTTCGCAATCCACCAGCGTCTTCATCCAGCCCGACGGCCAGGCGTCGATGAGAAGATGTATCGCGCAGGACACCATGCGGGCGTCGCGCCGGAACGCTTCCGTCATCAGACGCGTGGTCCAGGCCTGATGGGCCTGGCCGGCGCGGACCCAGTCCTCCAGCGTATACTGCGTATCGAACCACATGTAGTGGAAATTGCCGGTCTGCGCCCTCACGATGCGGTGCGGCGTCCAATCCGCCTCCGGCTCATCAGGCTGCGGAAGCCAGGCCGCCGGATACCGGCGGCGCATCAGGTCGGCGAAATCCAGGCCCTCCGTGCCGTACTCGCCGCACCCGTAGACCCAGTCCGGCTTGACCGGCTGCCAGAACCCCTTGTGCAGCTTTCCGAGGTCGACGCCGTGCCCGTTATACCAGCCGCAATAGCAATGGTTGTCCGGCAGGCCGGGCGCCGGCGGGTCGTAATCGCCGTCGACGGGTTTGATCACCCGGTCCGGATTTTCCTGCCGCACGGCCAGGCTGGCGGCCTCGAAAAACGCCTCCAGCTCATGGCGCAGCAGATGCCGGTGGGGGTTCCCCCCGGCTTCGGGAAACGGCTCGTTAATGTAACTGAGCATGATGTTACACGGGTGCGAACGGACAAGACGTTCCATTTCGGCCGCCTGGCGGACGGCCTCGCAGAACTGGTTGCGCCGCAG
>JAFGIZ010000034.1 GCA_016929365.1 Lentisphaerota bacterium | reverse complement strand
TCGGTCTGGGTCATCAGCCCGAGCCGGTCGCAGGCTTCGTACACCTCGTCCTGGACCGGCCGCTGGGTGAGCCGCCAGAAGTTCATGTTACAGAGCTTGGCAATCAGAATATCGTCGTGCAGCTGCTTCCAATCGCGCCGCATGACCGCCACCTGCTCGTGCCCCATCGTGTTGGCGCCGCGCAGCCGGATGGACCGGCCGTTCAGGAATAAACGGCCCTTCGGCGAACCCGTCTCGTCCAGGACGAACGCGCGCATGCCGAACTGACGGCGCGCGGTATCGACCGTCTTCCCCGCGCCGTCCAAGAGCGTGACCTGGAGCTGGTACAGCCAGGGCGTGTCCGGCTCCCAGGTCCGGTGCCCCGGCATGTCGATCCGGCAACGCAGGTAGTTGACGCGCGGCCCCAGCGGACCCGGCACGGCCGCCTCGACGTTCTCGCAGACCGCGGCCTTGAAATTCTGGCCGTACACCGAAAGCGTCACCCGCCCGGGATGCCGGTCGGCATCGCAGTTCCAGACTTCGATCCAGGCTTCCGCCGCCGCTTCGTCCGGCAACGGCCGCACAAACAGGTCGTGGATGAACAGCGGCGCGGGCCGCGTCTCCAGGATGACCGCCTGGTAAAGGCCCATGCCCGGCGGGCAATGATGCCAGCCGACCTCCGGGTCGTCGTAGCCCGGCCCGGTCGCGGCATAGATCTTATCGCCTTCAGGCGGCTCGCCCCGGCATCCCCACGGCGGGTTGCCCTGGCAAACCGCGTCGTTCTCGACCTTGACCGTAAGCACGTTCCCGCCGTCATGGAGGACGTCGCTGATGTCGAATTCGAACGGCGCAAAGAACCCTTCGTGCGAACCCAGGTACGCGCCGTTAACAAAGGCATACGCCTTGTAATCGGCCCCCTTGAACCGCAGATAAACCCGCTCGTCCCCGGCGCGGCGGTCCGGCGCGGCAAACTCCGTCCGGTAATACGCAACCGCCCGGCCCAGCGGACCGCCGTAATGCGGAACGGTCACGCGCTCCCACTCGCCCTCGCCCCGCGCGACACGGCCGAAATCCTGCCGGTCAGCCCCGGTCTCCTCGCGCCAGTCGAAGACGGCCAGTTCCTCGCGGCGGCGGCGGTTTTCCAGTTCCGGAGCAAGGTCTTCCAGGAACGGCGCCATACGGTCGCGCAGCGCCTTGAGCTCACGCGAGAACGCCTCCCCGGAAGCCGCCACGGCCCGCGGGGCAAAGCCCGCCGCCCCGTCTCCGTTAAGCGGCAGCACCGTATCGGGCAGCGGGGGCGGGCCGGGCGTGACGAGCGGTTCCCGGGCCCTCCCGGACCCGCGGGCCGCGATCTCCGCGAACACGTCCGTATGCCGGTTTGCGTCCTGCTTCATTGTACAGCCTCCGTTCGCCGGTCACAGCAGCGCCGCCACGCCGGGCCGAACGGCCTTGAAGGCGGCCATGCGTTCGCGATACGCGCCCTGGGGAATCGGCCCCTGCAGCAGGGGATCTCCCGTGGCTTCCATCCAACGGCGCAGCCGCACGATCAGCCCGTCGCGGATCTTCCGGTGCGCCGCATCGTCGGCGAGGTTGTGAAACTCGTGCGGATCGGCCTCGAGATCGTACAGCTCGAAGGGCGGGTGGTAAGACGCGAACCGGCCTTCCCGCTCCCAGGCGACGGCCACCTCCTGGTAGCCCTTGCCGTTCGTACCCGGGTCCGGCGAGGTCATCTGGGCGGGCGCAAATTCGAAGTTGGCGATCAGCTTCCAGCGCTTCGTGCGCATCGTGCGCATGGGATCGTAATAGGTATGATAGGTCAGCTCCGCGAAGACCGCCTCGTTGGGCGTATACGCCTCGCCCCGCAGCAGCGGCGCAAAACTGCGGCCGTGTCCGTTGACCAGCGGATCGCATCCCGACAGCTCGAGCAGGGTCGGCGTCACGTCCACGTTGGAAATCAGGGCCGCTTCCCGGCGGGGTTTCCCGATACCGGGTCCCCGCATGATCAGCGGCACGGTGATCCCCGGATCGTACAGCGTCATCTTGGCGCGCGGAAACGCGATACCGTGATCCGCCGTAAACAGCACCAGCGTCTCGTCGCGCAGCCCGGCATCCTCGAGCGCCTTGAGTACCCGGCCAAACGCCCGGTCCATCGACGCGATCGACGCTTCCAGCTCGGCAAGGTCCTCGCGGATCACGGGGATATCCGGCAGGTACGGCGGCACGCGGACCGTTGCCGGATCGGCCGCCTCGACATCGTCGTGCGGGAACCCGCGGTGCGGCTCGAAGAAGCAGACCTCCGCGAAAAACGGAGCGCGGTTGCCCGCGCGCTCCCTGACAAAGTCCTCGAACGAGGCCGCCACGGTGCGCGCCGGGTTGCGGCCGTGAATCTTCACGAACCCGTGCGCGAGCGGGTCCTGCATCTCGTGCTGGCCGCCGAACACGTGACAGTCATAACCCGCGGCGCCGAGGTACTCCGCCAGGTGGCGCTCGCCGGGATGCAAATCGTTGCGGAACCCGGCGTGGATCAGGCCCACGACCCCGTTGGCGTGCGCAAACCGGCCCGTCCACAAACCCGCGCGCGACGGGCTGCACTGCGGCGCGGTGCAAAAACTATTCTCGAACAGAACGCTCTCGGACGCAAAGGCGTCGACGTTCGGAGACGCCACCCCGGCAACCCCGTAACACCCCAGGTGCCGACCCAGATCATGACAGATCACGGTCACAATGTTCATGTCCATCCCTCCTGACGTTTCACATAAAAACAGCGAGTATGAAGCAATACCGGCCCAATGGCCACAGGAAATGGCCAACACGAACACACGCCGGCCGCGGGTCTTCACGCGCACGCACGGGGCGCCGGGTTCCGCCCCGGACGCGGTACGCCCCCCGCCAAAACCGGCTTGCCCTGCGCCCCCCGGCCGTGAAACAGTCCCGTGACGCGCGGCCGCATCGGCCGGCATAAACAGGAAACAGGAGCCATGATCCAAAAGACAACCTATCGACTCGACTGGAAAGAAGACGGCCGCTTCGACCTCTACACCGCGGACGGCACGCTGCTTTTTCTGCGCAGCGCAGGCGTGCCGATGCAGCCCGTGACCAACCGGGCGGCGGGATGGACGGCGGCGAAGGCGACAGCCGGATCGGGATCCGGCGGCGACGTCATCACCATTGCCATGCCCTCCAACGCCCTGTTCGAAAATCCGCGTACGATCCTGGAATGCCACGACGATTTTATCGCATTCTACTTCACCGGCACGGTCACACAGCGCGCGTCGCTGGATAAATGGAACCTCCTGGCACGCGGCAGCGAGATCCAGGCGCTCGAAGTGCTCAACTACCGCTCGCACATCAATTCGCCCTCCATGTACGAGGTCAACCAGACCGTGCTGGCGCGACGCCGGCTCGGCTCGCGGGGCTGCACGGTAAACACTGAAGACAGCGACATGATGTTTGCCCCGCATCCCATGCTGTTCGTCATGCAGAACCTGGAGCACAACCTCGTCATCGCGCCGATGCAACTGCTGCAGGCGGAAAGCGCGCACATGGCCATGCAAACAGGGCAAACGGTCCTGCGTCATTATCACCTCCGGATCGGCAACAACCTGTTCTGGCTGGAACCCGGGGAAACGCTG
>JAFGIZ010000033.1 GCA_016929365.1 Lentisphaerota bacterium | reverse complement strand
CTGCCGCTCCTGCTGCTCGTCGCCGTGCTGGTCTGCCTGACCGCGGCCGATGCCGCGCTTCCCGCTGCGCCTACTCTCGACGACGCCCAGGCCATGCGGCGGCGGCCCCGCGGCCGGCTGCTGGAACGCCTCCGCCGGCAGCCCAGCGACACGGCCGGCAAGGAAACCGTGCCGCTTACCGAGATCAAGGGAGCCGCCGACGCCCCGCCGTTCACCCTCGGCCCCGGCAATTACGAACGGGCGCTCACCGTCGGCGGGCGTGACCGTTACTATCAGCTCCATGTGCCGCCGCAGTACGACGCGGCCGCGCCGCTGCCCGTCGTCCTGAACTTTCACGGCGGCGCGGGCAACCCCATGCAGCAGCGCCGCGATACGCAAATGGACGCCGTGGCCGACAAGAACGGCTTTATCGTCGTTTACGGCGCCGGCACCAGCGCCTTCGGCAAATTCCTGACATGGAACATTTATCTTTCCGAGACCTATGCCACCAAGAAAAACGTGGACGACATCGGGTACGTGAAAGCCGTGCTGGATGACCTCGGCGGCCTGTTCAAGATCGACGAGAAGCGCGTGTACGCGACCGGTTATTCCATGGGCGGCATCCTGTGTTACCGGCTGGCCTGCGAGCTGTCCGACCGCATCGCGGCCATCGCCCCCGTTGCGGCGACCCTGCAGAATCCCGAGAACACCTGCCGGTCCGACCGCCCCGTACCGATCATGCATTTTCACGGCATGCGGGACGACCATTGTCTCTTTGAAGGCGGCGTGGGCGAGAACGCCCGCGACAAGATGGACCGCCCCTCGGTGCGTGAAGGCATCGAACGTTTCATCCGCATTAACGGCGTCCCCGACACACCGACCGCCACCGGAAAGATCGGTGCGGCGGAATACATCCGTTACGGCGCCGAAGGCGGCCCCGGAACCATCGTGCTCTGGAAAATCGGCGACGGCGGGCATACCTGGCCCGGGGGTAAATCCACGTTGCCCGAAGACCGGGTCGGACCGGTCAGCCGCTCCATCAATGCGTCCGAGCAGATGTGGACGTTCTTCGCCAGGCATTCTCTGTAACTCCCTGTGAACCCTCATGGAAGGGCCGGTGCCATGGACGCATCCCGCGCACGTCGTTTCCCGTTCGCCGGGGCTCTGCGGGAGCGCCTGAAGCAGCGCCGGGGCGGGCCGGCGGCGGCGGACGACGGCCGCTGCGAACGCATTGAGCTCCGGGTACAGGGGGAGGCGCGTTATTACCTGCTGTACCGCCCGCCCGGCCTGGATCCCGCAAGGCCGGCGCCGTTGATTCTGAACCTGCACGGCGGCGGCGGGAACCCGGAACAGCAGCGCCGCGACACGGGCATGGACGCCGTGGCCGACGCACACGGGTGCGCGGTCGTCTACGGAGCGGGCACCAGCCCGCTGGGTCCGTTCCTGACCTGGAACGTCCACGTCTCCCAGACGTATGCCACCCGTCGGAACATCGACGATGTCGGCTACGTGCAACGCGTCATGGAAGACGTCCGCGGGCGGGTGAACGTCGATCCGCGTCGTTGTTACGCCGCCGGTTTCTCGATGGGCGGCATCCTCTGTTACACCCTGGCATGCGAGCTGTCGGGGGTCTTCGCGGCCGTGGCGCCGGTCTCCGCCGTGATGCAGACGCCCCCGGACCGCCGCCGGCCCGGACGGCCGGTCCCGATCATCCATTTCCACGGACTCCGCGACCGGAACTGCGTCTTCGACGGCGGCATCGGGCCGAACGCCCGCGACCCTGTGCCCCGGCCCGGCGTCCGGGAGTCGATCGCCTGGTGGGTGCAACACAACGGTCTCGATCCCGAGCCCTCGGCCCGCGGCCGGCGCGGCGCGGCCGAGTTCGAACAGTACGGCGCGGATGACCATCCGGGCACCGTTGTTTTGTGGATGCTGCACGACGGCGGCCACACCTGGCCCGGCGGGGAGACCACGATCCCCGAAGCGCGTGTCGGACCCGTTAACCGCGATATTGCCGCCTCCCGGCTGATGTGGGATTTTTTCAGGAGACATCCTCTGCCAGTACTGTCCGGTAAAGACTATGAGGAGATGGAGGGATGACCAACCACGGAGGCACGGAGGCACAGAGAAAGGGCACAAGAGACATGATTCCCACAGTGAAGACCGCCCCGGTGTTCTCCCGTGGAACCGTTGCGCGAATTTGGCCCGGATTCGCAACATCGCCACGCCCCTGCAGACCAGCGGCATCCATGCAAATCCGGGCCAAATTCGCGCAACAACGGCGTCGGGGAGGGGGAGGAGAAGGATCTCCTCTGTGTCTCAGTGTCTCCATGGTGCGTCCCCGTCATGTTCGGTCCCTGCTTTCCCCGGACAGCATTGATCCTCTGCCATGAATGCCGCCGAATCAGCGCCCCTGCCGGAATGGCGCATCGTACACGGCCTCTACGGAAGCGCCGTCGAGGCGCGGCTGGGCCATGCCCGGGGCCTCCTGCAGGAGCGCCGCTACGAGGAGGCCGCCCGGGAACTGCAGACCGTTCTGCAGATGGACCCCCGCCATGCGCAGGCCCGTCTTTACCTGGCCTGGATGTACTACGACCAGGGCGCCCTCGAACAGGCCGAGCAGGAGGTCGGGGCCGCACTGGAAAGCGATCCCGCGCTCCAGAACGCGCTCCTGCTGCAAGCGACGCTGCGCTACGAACGGGGCGACCGGGACGGCGCGCTCGGCGCCTGCCGGCGCGCCATGGAAGCGGACCCCGCCCACCCCGCGCCCGCGCTGCTGCTCGGCGAGCTGGCCGGTCCGGAAGCCGACCCGGACGCGGCCGCCGCGGCCTTCAGCCGCGCCGTCGAGGCCAACGACCAGACCCTTCGCGCGCACCGCCTGCTGTGCGGTATCCTGGGGCGCCGCGGCGACTACGAGGCGGCGGTCCGCCGGGCCGAAACCGTCCTGCGCCTGGACCCGACCGACGCCAATGCACGTATGCGCCTCGGCGACCTGTACGGCTCGCTGGACCGGCCCGAGGAGGCGTTGGCCGCCTACGAAGCGGCCGTCGGGCTGAACCCGGACTACGACGTGTCCCGCGTTAAGGCCGGCGACATGTGCCGCCGCCTGGGGCGGCCCGAGGAGGCCATGGCGCGCTACCGGCAGGCCCTCGGCGTGCGCGACCGCAACGAGTACGCCCACGCCGGCATCGGCTTCGTCCATCTCGAGGCCGGCGACGTCGTCCGGGCCGCGGAAGCCTTTCGCGCGGCCCTGGCAATCGATCCGTTCATGCAGGAAGCGCAGGACGGCCTGGCCCGCGCCGAGGCGGCGCATCCCGGAAGCGAGGCGCGCGATGTCCAATAAGCCGGCGCCTTCCGGTCTGGCTACCGGCCGCTGCCTCGCCGGCGAAGCGGCCCTGGTCACGGGCGGCGGCAGCGGGATCGGGCGCGCCGCGGCCGAGGCCCTGGCCCGCGCAGGCGCTGCCGTCGCCGTGGCCGGGCGGTCCCGTAAACGGCTGGAGGCCGCGCAAGTGGCGATAGGCGCCGCCGCGCGCGCCGCGGGCCGTGCCGACGGGGCATGCCTGGCCCTGCCGCTCGACGTCCGCGATCCCGCCGCCGCCGCCGAAGCCGTGGAGCGCGTCCGCGCCCGGTTCGGCCGGCTCGACATCCTGGTCGCCGCGGCCGGCACGCCGGGTACGCTGTCCCGGAAGCGGCGTCTGCCTTTTACCGTCGCCCGCATGCCGGACGAGGAATGGGACGAAGTCGTCGATACGAACTTCAAGGGCGTGTTCTACTGCAACCGCGCGGCGCTGGACGTGATGATCCCGCAGGGCAAGGGAGATATCGTAAACATCGCCTCCTATCCCGGCTCGCTGCGCGGCTCCGCCGGGGGGGCCGCCTATTGCGCCGCCAAGCATGCGGTCATGCTGTACGGCGAATGCCTCGCCGCCGAGATGCGCCCGCACGGCGTACGCGTCCAGACGCTGCTGCCCGGGGCTACGGATACCCCCCTGCTCTACGGGGCGGGCGGAGGCTGGATGACCGCGCGCGGGGTCATGGCGCCCTCGAGCGTCGGCGCCTGGATCGTCACCCTGATCCGCATGCCCGGCGACGCCGTGGCCTGGCGGCCGACCCTGCTCCCCTTCCCCGGGTTCAAAACACCGCAGGAGAAGGACTGACCGCATGCCCGCGCCCGATACCCCCGCCCGTTCCGAACTCGCCGGCCGCGTGGCTGTCGTCACCGGCGCCGCCGGCGACGTCGGCGCGGCCGTCGCCCGCCGTCTGCTGGATGCCGGCGTACGCCTCGCCGCCGCGGACCGCCCCGGCCCGGATCTCGACACAACCGTGCGTCACCTGATCGCGGCGGGCGCCGGCGAAGTGTTCGCGGCGCCCGTGCAGGCGAGCGTCGCGGCCGAAGTGCAGGCCATGGCCGAACGCGTGGAACGGCACTTCGGCCGAATCGATATCCTCGTACACGCCGCCGGCGCCCCGTCTCCGGCGGACGCCGAACCGCGGCCGCTCCACCGGCTCGGTCCCGGCGAATTCAGCCGGGCCGTAGACGCCACTCTGAAGAGCGCTTTTCTCTGCAACCGGGCGGTTCTGAAAACGATGACGGCCGCCAGATACGGCCAGATCGTCAACCTGTCCGCGGCCCTGACGCTGCCGGGCCCCGGCTTCGACCCCGTCCGGGCCGCCTCCGGTTTCGGCGTCATCGGCCTGACCGAGGCGTTGGCGCAGGAAGTCCGGGCCTCCGGCGTCCGCGTCGTCGCCCTCCAGCCCGATGCCGTTCGCACCCCGCTCTGGGACTGCACGGGGCCCCGGCGAGCCCGCCCTGCGCCGCTGCCGCCCGAACGTATCGCCGCCCTCGTGGAATTCATGCTCCGGCTGCCCATGGATGCCGTGCTCAATAACGTGATCCTGTCCCCGTTCCGCGCCGGACGGCGGCGCTCATAATCCCCGATCCGGCGGGAATCCGGCCTGAAATTTTCTCTGGACAGCGACCGATCGGGAGTCTATGGTACGCCGCTTTGAAGAGTCTGGAAGGATGAAGGCGATGCAACCTTATGCGGTAGTGCAAACCGGCGGCAAACAGTACCGCGTGCAGCCCAACGACGTACTGCGCGTGGAAAAGCTGGACGCCAAGGCGGGCGAGCAGATCGCCCTCGAGCCCGTTCTGGCCGTTTCCGACGGCCAGACACTGACCGTCGGCACGCCGAATGTCGAGAACGCCAAGGTCCTGTTCTCGGTTGTCGAGCACCGGCGCGCGCCCAAGGTCACCGTCTTCAAGAAGAAACGCCGCAAGGGCTATACCCGCAAACAGGGGCACCGCCAGGCGCAAACCGTCCTCAAGGTCGAAAGCATCGGGTAACCCCCCGAACCGGGAGACGCGACCATGGCACATAAGAAAAGCGGCGGAGCCGCCAAGAACGGGCGGGACAGCCAATCCAAGCGGCTTGGCGTGAAGCGGATGGAAGGCCAGCAGGTGACCGCCGGCTCGATTCTCGTACGCCAGCGCGGCACCCGGGTTTTCCCCGGCCGGAACGTCAAGCGGGGCAAGGACGATACGCTCTTCGCGCTCAAGGCGGGCGTTGTCCAGTTCGACAAGGGCGGCCGGCGCGTGAGCATCCAGGCGCCCGCAACCGCGTAGATCACGGTGCTTCGCGCGTTCGTTTCGGGCCCGGCAACATCCGGCCGGCGCGGCACAGTCATGCAGGACCCATGAAATCCCCGACTTTTGTCGATCGCGTGACGCTCTACGCGCAAGGCGGCAACGGGGGCAACGGCTGCGTCAGCTTCCGGCGCGAGAAATTCGAACCGCGTGGCGGGCCTGACGGCGGCGACGGCGGGCACGGCGGCAGCGTGGTGCTGCAGAGCGACCGGGATACGGACTCGCTGCTCCCCCTCTTCTACGCGCCGCATCAGCGCGCCGGCCACGGCGGCCACGGCCGGGGCAAGCAGCAGCGCGGCGGCGACGGAGCCGACCGCGTGGTGCGCGTGCCGTGCGGGACCGAGGTCTGGGACTCCGAGACCGGCGAACAGCTCGACGATCTCGTGGCCGAAGACCGCCGCTGGCTCGCCGCCCGCGGCGGCGCGGGCGGGCTCGGCAACGTGCACTGGAAAAGCGCTGTCCACCGCGCCCCCCGCGAGCACACCGACGGGGAACCGGGCGAAAGCCGCACGTTGCGGCTGGAGTTCAAGCTCGTGGCCGACGCCGGCCTGATCGGATTTCCCAACGCGGGCAAGTCCTCCCTCCTCGCGGGTATCAGCGACGCCCATCCGAAAGTGGCCGCCTACCCCTTTACCACTCTCAACCCCGTCGTGGGCACCGTGATCTTCGAAGACTACTCCCGCGTGACCGTGGCCGACGTTCCGGGCCTGATCGAGAACGCGCACCGGGGCGTCGGGCTCGGCGACACCTTTCTGCGGCACGTCGAACGCGCGCGCGTCCAGATCTTCGTCATCGATATGGCCGGGCTGGACGGGCGCAAGCCGGAAGACGACTACCGCACCCTGCGCCGCGAACTGGAGCTGTACCGGCCGGACCTGGCCGAACGCACCGCCCTCGTGGCGGCGAACAAGATGGACTGCCCGCCCGCCGCCGACAACCTCGAGCGTTTCGCCGCGCGGACGGGAACCCGGCCCATCCCGGTCTCCGCCCTGCAGCGAACGGGGCTGGACGCGCTGCGTGCCGCCCTCCGCACGCGCTTCACGGCGTAACGCCGCCGGGCCGCGTCAGCTTCAGGAACACGTCCTCCAGGTTGGCGCCCCCCGCCGTGCCGCGCACCAGGGTGTCCAAGGTGCCCAGCGCGGCCAGGCGCCCCCCGGCGATGATGCCGATTCGGTCCGCAATTTCCTCGGCCACGGCCAGAATATGCGTCGTCAGAAAAATCGCCATGCCCTGCCTCGCCCGTTCCCGCAGCAGGTCCTTGATCATCCGGATCGTATACGGATCAAGTCCCACGAGCGGTTCGTCGATGAAAATGACCGCCGGTTCGTGCAGAAACGTCGCGACGTAAATCAAGCGCTGCCGGAACCCGTGTGACAAGTCCCCGATCAGCGCGTCCCGGTACACATCCAGGCCGAACCGTACGAACTCCGTATCCACTGCCCGGCGCACCCGCTCCCGCGGCACGTCGTAGAGATCCCCCACGAAATGCATGAACTCCACGGGCGTCAGGCGCTCGTAGAGGTAGGGCATGTCGGGGATGTAGCCCATCAGCCGCTTCGCCCGGACCGGCTCGGCCTGAATATCGATGCCGCCGATCCGGATCCGCCCGCTGTCGGGCCGCACCAGCCCGGTCAGCATTTTGATCGTGGTCGTCTTGCCCGCGCCGTTCGGCCCGAGGAAGCAGAAGAGCTCCCCGCGCGGCACCTGCAGTGTCAGGCCGTCCACGGCCTGCACCGTGCCGTACCGTTTGCTCAAGTCCTGAATATCAATCACGGCGTCTCCAGGATTTCGATGCTCAGGCGGCCCATCACGGCCACGAGCTGCATCTGCTGCGCCAGTTCTCCTTCGAACAGCCGCAGGTGCGTCGCGTCGACCAGCGGCTGGCCCAGCGTCGGGTCCATTTCGACCCAGCGACCCGCGTGCACCGCGGGCCAGGCATGGTAATAGAACGCCCCTTCGTTGTAAACCAGGCCGACCATGATCTTGGCCGGCAGGCCCGCGGCACGGGCCAGGGCGGTAAACAGGTAGGTATGCTCGTTACAGTCGCCTTCCATCACGTCCAGCACTTCCAGCGCCGACGGCACGCTGACGGTCGGCTCCTTGCGCACGTTGCGGTAGACCCAGTCATGAATCGCGAGCGCCGCCGGCCACGCATTCGTCTCGCCGGCCGTGATCGCCGCCGCGCGCGCGCGGATCTCGGGGGCATCCGCCTGGACATAGGCGGTGCTCTCCAGGTAAGGGGCCAGTGCGGCGGGAGCCTGCCCCCGCACCGTGGCGCCCGCCGGCGCGGACTCCCGCTGCAGATCGAGCGTCACGGTGCCGGCCGTGCGGGCCGCCACCTGCTGCCGCGGTCCGCCCAGCACCGCGGTTTCCGGCACGCCGCCCCGCAGCCTCAGCCGCAGGCGCGTCCGTTCCCGCGGCGCCTCCAGCGTGCCGATGACCGGTACGGCCAGGGCGCGCAGCATGTCCGCGCCGGCCCGCGGCGCCCGGCGGATGGCCAGCGCCTCGTCCGCGTCGCAGGCCTCCAGCGTCCAGCCCAGCGGGGTGGTCTGCCGCACCAGCCGGCCTTCCGCATCCAGCCATGACAGCACCTCCATTCCCTGGTAATCCGCCGCCAGGACGGTCGTCTCGACCGGTTTGCCGTCCAGCTCGATCGTCTCCCGCCGCCGTGCCTCCACCGTCAGCGGTTCGACGGTCAGCGTGACGGGATTGAACGTGCGCAAGCGCAGGCGCTGTCCCGGGTTGAGCCCGCGCAGGGCCAGGTCCGTCAGGGGCGAATACAGCACCGCGTCCTCCGGCAGATCGATTTCCGTACGCTCTTCGTACCCGCCGCTGCGCACGGTCACGGCATACCGGCCCGCGCCCGTCCGTTTGCCCCTTACCGACAGCGCGTACGCGTCCGCGGCCATGGCGAAGAAGAAATCCTGCAGCTCGTACAGCGCGTCCAGACGCGCGCGGGACCGCACCCGCACCCGCTGCACCCGGCCCATGATGTTCAGGAACAGCGTGGTCTGGTTCTGGATGCCGTATTCCGTCACGCCCCCGGTATCGTCGGCCTCGATGCCGGTGTGGGTGAAGCCGATGGGTTCGCCCTTGAAAAGGATCCGCATCCACTCATCCATCACCAGCAGGCCGTCGGCAAAGAGCGCGTCGTACCCGGCCGGGCGCGCGCCGAATGTTCCGGGAAACGCCTCCGTGAACAACAGCCAGCCCATGGCCGCCAGCCAGAGCGCAATCACCGCGGCCACGAACACGGAACGTTTCAAAGATGCCTGCATAGCGCGCCTTGGCCTCAAACAAGAACTCTCCCGCGCTACCGCGGCGATTGACCGTCGAGCACCGCCGCTTCGCGGTACTCCGGCACGGACACGGACCAGCCGGTACGCTCGCGCACCCAGGCGGCAAACGCCTCGGCCTGCTCCGGCTCGCCGTGCGTAACGAAGAGCCGCCGGGGCGCCGTTTCCAGCCCGGACAGCCAGCGAAACAGCTCGTCCCGGCCGGCATGCGCGGAAAACCCGTTGATGCGCTCGACGCGCGCGCGAACGGTGCGCACCTTGCCGTGAATACGAACCTCCGCCGCCCCTTCCAGGAGCAGGCGCCCCAGCGTGCCGCTGGCCTGG